>NZ_JBEZLR010000112.1:0-31549 GCF_040652275.1 Streptomyces sp. NPDC048275 | reverse complement strand
CTCCGGGACACTCGCAATGGCTTCGACACCATGCGAATTACCAGAGGTCCCGCCCTCTTGACAGGGCGCACACATCCTTAACGCACTGGCGTTGCACTACAGGGGACATGACCCTACGCCGTCGACGACTGGCCCTCGTACATCCCAGGACACCACACTACGGCGATCCGGCTTCCCCCGAGAGCGGCGCCGGTTCAGACGGAGCGGTGGTATTGCCGCGGTACCTGGATGTCGCCACCGAGTTGACGGGCGGCGTGGCGGGCCCAGGAAGGGTTGCGCAGGAGTTCGCGGCCGAGGAGGACGGCGTCTGCCTTGTCGTTGGCGAGGATCTTCTCGGCCTGCTCAGGGTCGGTGATCAGGCCGACGGCTGCGGTGGGCAGCTGGGTTTCGGCCTTGACCCGGTCGGCGAAGGGGACCTGGTAGTCCGGGCCAACGGGGATACGGGCTCCGGGGGCGTTACCGCCGGTGGAGACGTCGAGCAGGTCGATGCCGTGGGCCTGGAGCTGGGGTGCGAAGCGGACGGTGTCGTCGGATGTCCAGCCCTGGCGGTCGTCCTCGGGGTTCTCACTGAGCCAGTCGGTGGCGGAGATACGGAAGAACAGCGGGAGTTCCTCCGGCCACACCGCCCGTACCGCGTCGACGACTTCGAGGGCGAAGCGGGTGCGGTTCTCGAAGGAGCCACCGTACTCGTCGGTGCGGTGGTTGCTGTAGGGGGAGAGGAACTGGTTGATCAGGTAGCCGTGGGCGCCATGTATCTCGGCGACCTGGAAGCCGGCGTCGAGTGCACGGCGGGCGGCGTCGGCGAACTGCTGGACAGTCTCGGCGATCTCGGCGTGAGTCAGCTGGTCGGGGACGGTGTGGTCCTCGTTGAAGGGGAGCGGGCTGGGCGCCGACGGGGTCCAGCCGTACTCGTCGTCCGCGGCGATCGGCCCGCCGCCGACCCAGGTGCGCTCGGTCGACGCCTTGCGACCGGCGTGCGCGAGCTGGATGCCCGGTACCGTCTGCTGCTCCTTCAGGAACGCGGTGATGCGCCGGAACGCGGTGACCTGCTGTTCATTCCAGATCCCGAGGTCGTAGGGGCTGATCCGGCCTTCGGGGCTGACCGCGGTGGCCTCGGTGAGGATCAGCCCGGTGCCACCGGCCGCGCGCGCCGCGAGGTGAGTGAAGTGCCAGTCGTTGGGCGCGCCGGTGTCGGGCCCGGTGGCCGCGGCGGAGTACTGGCACATGGGCGCCATCCATACCCGGTTGGGGATGGTCAGCGATCGCAGGGTGTACGGCTGGAACAGCGTGGTCACAGACATTCTCCTCCGGGTGGGGCACGCCAGAATCTTCCGGCGCCTCTTACGAGATTCACCGTACTACGACATGCATCAAACTACGAGATGTCTCGTACTATGGAGCCATGCCGTCACCCGCGAGCACCACGCCCACCCCGAGCCGGGTTCTGGACCACCCGCGCCGGGACGAGGTCCGTCTTGAGGCGGTGCTGCACGCGCTGGCCGATCCCATGAGGCTGCGGGTGGTCCAGGCGCTGGCCGGCTCGCCGGGCGAGATGGCCTGCGGGGACATCGAGCTGGCGGTCAGCAAGTCGACATCGACCCATCACTTCCGGGTGCTGCGGGAGGCCGGCGTGATCACCCAGTGCTATCGGGGCACGGCCAAGATGAACGGCCTGCGCCGTGACGACCTGGACGCCCTCTTCCCCGGCCTGCTCGACTCCGTGCTCGCGGCCGTCGCCGGGCGCCCCCGGCCCGACGGCACCTGAGCGGGGCGGGCTGCGGCCGCGTGTCAACGGCGGCCGCAGCCTCGACGGGCTACTCGGGCTGAGTGACAGCCGTGCGGCGGATGACCACTTCGCCCTGTTCGGTGGCGACGGCCACGGCGTACAGACCGGGGCGTTCGCCGTTGTACCTCAGGGGCAGGTCGGCTGCCCCGTCGCCCAGCCATGAGCGCATGTCCTTCTCGGTGCCGCCGACCTCCATCCAGGTGATTCCCTGGGGGGTGGTCGTCTGCCCCGAGCGCGGCTGCGCCGCCGGGTGCTCGGACAGGCCTTCGATCAGGAAGACGTTGGGCAGGCCCCGCTGCCAGCAGGGAATCGTCTCCGGAACGCGGATCGCGTTGCGCTGCACGCCGTCCGTCCGCTTGCGCAATGGTTTGTCGATGATGTCGGTGCCGAAGTGCTTCGCCATCTCCTCCAGTTCGTCGCGCGAGTCGACGCGCAGGCACCAGCCGATGAAGACGTCGCCCCCTTCGATCTGGTCGTAGAACCAGCGGGCGTTCGGGTTGGTCTGCGGGGAGTAGGCGTCAATGACGCTTTCGACCTCGATGTACTGGTCCGGACCCACCGGCACGATGCGGTTGGCGATGCCGAGGTGGGGGAACCAGCCCCCTTCATACTGCCCGAACCCCGTCTCCTCGCAGAGCCGTTCAGTGCCTCCATAGATGTTGCGGGACCCTAGAGAGATATGGTCGATATGCAGCAATGTGCCCGTCCTTGGTCAGCTGGCCCTGGTCAGCGGGCCATGATCTCTTCGACGTCGTCGTCGTGGTGGTGGGTGGTGGTAAGCGTGTGGGGTGATTTCGCCCGTATCCGGTTGCCGGCCACGGTGACGACCGCGCAGGCGACGAGCGAGGCCGCGATGAAGTAAAGGCCGCTGTCGAAGTTTCCGGTTGCGTCGCGCAGCCATCCCACGATGTAGGGCGCCATGAAGCTGCCGATGTTGCCGAGCATCGTGGTCATGGCGATGCCGACCGACATGGCGACGGGGCCGCTCAGGTGCCCGATCGGGATCTGCCAGACGAGGAAGAGGGCGGCGTAAATGCCGGACGTGAGCAGGAGCGTACCGAGCAGTGTCAGCCAGAGATTGGGCGCGTTGACGGCCAGCACGGTGCCGGCGGCGGCCAGCAGTGCTCCCCAGGCCACGTGCCACACCCGTTCGTTGCGCCGGTCGGAGCTGGAGACCCACGCCATGGCGACGAGTGTTGCGGGGATGTAGACCAGGCCGGACAGAAGTCCTGTCTGGACCACGCTCAGTTTTGTGTGCGCGTGCTCGGCGAAGCCGGCGATGATCAGCGGCAGGAACGAGGTGATGGCGGCGAAGCCGACCCACAGGAGGCTGACGCCCAGCGAGAGGGTGACCAGGCGGAGGTCGCGAAGGCGGTCGAAGATGTCCCTTGCGCGTATCTTCGGCTTCTCTACGGCCTCCCCCGTCGAGGTGACCCGCACCAGGGCTGCCCGCTCCTCCTCCGACAACCAGGCGGCAGTCGCGGGCGAATCGGTCAGGAATCGGAGCAGCACCAGCCCGATGATGATCGTTGGTGCTCCCTCAAGAAGGAACATCCACCGCCATCCGGCCAAGCCCATCAGGCCGTTGGCGTACTGCATGATGATCGCGGACAACGGAGTGCCGAGAATCGCGTAGAACGGCAGGCAGACCACCGCGGTGATCCGTCCCCGCATGCGCGGCGGGAACCAGATCGTCAGGTACATGAACATCCCGGGAAGAAGTCCCGCCTCAACGGCACCCAGGGCGATCCGGACCGCGACAAGGCTGCTCTCGCCTTGGATCAGGCTCGTCAGCATGGCGACGACGCCCCAGGACATCGTCAGGAAACCGAGCCATCGCCGTGGGCCCAGTTTGTTGAGCGCCAGATTGCTGGGAATCTGCAGGGCGATATAACCCGCGGAGAAGATCCCGGTGGCGAAGCCGAACGCGGCGGTGCTGATGCCTAGGTCCGAGTTCATGGTCAGCGCGGCCGTCCCGAGGTTCACTCGGTCCAAATAGCCCGCGGTGTACAGGAGCAGGACCAGTGGTCCCAGTCGGATCGCGGCTTTTCTGATGGCCTGGCGCTCGACGAGCGAGGCGTCCGTCACAACGAGATCCTTCTCAGAGTGATCGATGTGGTCGATGTGGTCGATGTGGTCGATGTGCCGTTACAGCCCGAGGAACGCACGCGCGTTGGAGGTGAGTGATTCGGCATCCGGTCCGTGATCGGTGGCGAAGCGGACCGGGCCCTGCTGCGCCATGTCGAACGGGTAGTCGCTCCCGCAGACGATCCCGTCCTTGGAAGCGTGCGCGGCCAGGAGCTCCAGCAGCCCGGGGTCATGGGTGACGGTGTCGAAGAAGAGCTCACCGAAGACGTCGTTCGGCGGCCGGGTCGAGTGGGCGCGTACGTCGGCTCGGGTGTGCCACCCGTGGGTCCATCGTCCGAGGAGTGCTGGTGCGCATCCTCCGCCGTGCACAAAGCAGATCCTCAGCCGCGGCAGTTGTTCCTTGACACCGCCCAGGATCAGTGCGGCGACGGCGGTGGCGCTCTCCACGGGGTTGCCGATGAGATTGGCGAGGTAGTGGTCCGACCACTCCGGCCGCGGCAGTTGCATCGGGTGGACGAGCACGGCGAGGGCGAGGTCCTCGGCGTCGGTCAGGATGCGGCGCAGGGCGCCTTGGTCCAGCGACTGACCGGCGAGCAGCGGCGGTAGCGCGATGCCCGCGATGCCTTCGGTCTGTGCCAGTCGCTCCATCTGGTCACGGGCCTCGTCGGAGTCGTCGAGGCTCACCATTCCGAGACCCAGCAGCCTGCCGCCGGCCTCGGAGACCACGGCGGAGAGCGCGTCGTTGAAGGCCGTGACGTAGGTACCCGCACCCGCCCCGCCTCCTACGGGGAACGCGAACGGCGGCGCGGACAGAACACGCACGCCCACACCGGCGGCGCTCATGTCCGCGAGGGTCGCCGGGACATCGCTCATGGCCCGCGTCGAGATGGACAGCGGAATGTCGCCGAGGTAGAGCTCGCCGTCCCGGTCCCGCATCCCCCCGTACGGTGCTCCCGGAGGAAGGTGGAACAGCTCGGCGGGCAGCCAGTGGGCATGAACGTCGATCACTCCATCGGCGATCGGGGAGCTGATCACGACTGTCGCTCCTGCAGGCCGATCGAGCCGTCACCATGGATGTTCAGCGGCGGGTTGGCACTGTCGAGGTGTTCGACGGTGGTGAACACGAGCTCGGTGTCGCCAATGTTCTCGATGTCGTGCAGGAGGTATTCGCCCGGGCCGAAGACGAAGTGCCGGGTCTCCCCGGCGGAGTAGGAGACCTCCCGGACCGTCCCGTCGTGTGTGTGCTGGCGGCTGCGTCCCGGATTCACCGCGGTCCAGAAGTAGTCGAGGACGTGCCGGTGGGCGTGCCAGCGCTCACCGGGTGCCAGCCGGATCTCCCACACGCGAAGCCGTGACGTCTCGCTCAGCAGACGGGAGCCGACCCAGCCGTCGTGGGAGTGTGCCTCGAACTCCTCCCGTAGTTCCTGCGACCATCCGTCGAATCCGGTGGCGACAAGGTCGCCCGCCAGTGGCAGGTCCGTGAGAAAGCTGTTGTCGGTCATCATGCCTCCATGTCCATCGGCGGTGGTTCTTCGTACGTGCGCGCGTCGGCGGCCGGCGTCATCGCCCAGGGCCATAAAGGCCGAACCGCAGGCTCGGGTCTCCGGGCGTCCAGGTGTTCGAGAACTGGGACCGCTCGCCCATCGCGACGACCCGCTCCAGCAGCCGGGCGCTGAGCTCGAGCTGGACCGGCTCCCACTTGCGCAGGGCGGCGCTGATGTCGCCCTCCGCCTCCTCCAGCGCGGCGACCAGGGCCCAGGCGTCGGCTGCCGCCTTCGCGGTGCCGGCCGCGGCGTGCGGCCGGGCGGCACACGCGGCGTCGCCGATCAGGGCCACCCGGCCCTCGGCCATCCGGGACGCCCGCGCGTCCGACACGACCTGGACGTACGGCGTGGCCGTCGAGGTCACGACCTCGGCCGCCGCGGGCGACAGCATCCGCCGCGCGGCTTCGCGCATCTCGTTGACGTAACGGTCCTGGACCTGGGCCGGGTGGACCGACACCGTGCCCGGTATTCCGCGCTTGTCGATCAGCATCTCGGACAGTTCGGGGCCCGCCGGCACGTTGCGGTACCAGACGTAGTTCATGAGCCGGTCCTGCGGCCCGGTCCCACCTTCGCCCGGGATCGGGTACAGCGTGATGTGCGAGTGGGGCACGACGGTGTAGGAGATGGAATCCCGCAGCAACTCACGAGTGCCGTCGGACAGGTCCTTCTCGGGGACCGTTCCGCGCCAGCCGATGTAACCGGAGTAGGTGAGACCCGCGTCCGGGTCGAGGCGCTCGCGCCCGATCGAGGTGATTCCGTCGGCGAACACCACCAGGTCCGCGGTCACCTCACGCCCGCTCACAAACCGCACGGTGACGTTTCGCTCGTTCTGGTCGAACCCGCAGGCGTACTCGCCCAGGTGGTAGTGGTCCATCCCGAAGTCGCTGAGCAGGGCGCGGTAGAACGTGCCCCATGACGTGTAACTCCACGTCCTTCTCTCGCGGCTGACGATCTGGTTGTCAGTGTCGAGGTATTGCACCCAGTCGGTGGAGGTGCTCAGGGTCTCCGGGTGTTGCTTGCTGCGCTCGGTGAACCAACGCAACGTGTCCGGCTGCAGCACGATGCCGCTGCCGCGGCCGTCCAGGGCGGTGGGGGTCCGCTCGAAGATTTCGACCGAGAAGCCGAGGTCGCGCAGGAGGAGGGCGGTGGTGAGGCCGCCGATCGACCCGCCGATGACTGCCGCAGTGGCGCCGTCGTACGCGTTCATGAGTACATCTCCTTGCTGGTGTTCGGTCCGGCCGCCGGCGCCTTGGCCGGGTCCGGACCGAGGTGTACGGGGTCGCTCGGGAGTTCCGCCCCGCGGGTCTCGGGTGCGAAGGCCAGCCCGGCACCCGCGATCAGGCCGACCGCCGCGACACAGGTGGTCGCCAGCCCCAGGTCTCCGCCGAACCAGGAGACGGCGATGACACCGGCCACGAGCGGACCCGCTGCGGTGATGAAGCGGCCGATGCTGTTGGACAGCGCCATACCGGTGGCTCGCACGCTGGGCGGGAAGAGCTCGGGGCCGTAGACGAACGTCCCCGACAGGGCCCCGAACAGGCCGAACCCGACGACCGGCAGGGCAGCCAGGAACTCGGCATAGCTGTGCTGGAAGGGGAAAAGGTAGGCGATGCCGGCGGCGGAGACCGTAAAACTGATGGCGAAGGCCTTGCGCCGTCCGACCGCGTCGGCGAGGAAGCCCCACGAGGCGTAGCCGACGATGCCGCCCGCATTGAACAGCATCGAAGCGACGGCGACGTGGCTGTTGCCCACCTCCGGGGACAGCGAGCCGGCAGCGGCGGTCTGACGGATGATCTGCGGATACCAGGTCGACACGCTCCAGAAGGCGATCAGCGAGCCGGTGGCCAGCGTCGTGCAGATGACCGTGCGGCTCAGGAAAGGCGGCGCGAGCAGCCGGCGCAGGACGAACCGGTCCTCCTCGGCGGTGTGGCCGCGCGCCTTCCGTGTCCGGCGCGCCTCGATGACGTCCCTGATCTCGGGCGGCTCGGGAACGTACCGGCGTATGAACCAGACCAGGAAGGCGGGAGCCACCGCGATGCCCAGCATCGGACGCCAGCCGTGGTCGCCGAGCAGGGCGTACGCGAGCGCGGCGACGAAGAAGCCGGCCGCGTAGCCGGACATCATCACGCCACAGGCACGGGCGCGGTGTCGGTTGCGCCATACCTCGGCCACCAACGCGGCCCCCACCGGCGCCTCGACGCCCGAGCCGAGTCCGGCGACGAACCGCAGCACGCCCAACTGCCACCAGGTGTCGGCGAACGCCGCCAGCGCGGTGAACACCGCGTAGGTGACGACACCGGCGGACAGCACCCGGACCCGCCCGAAGTAGTCGGCCAGGACACCGAACAGGATCCCGCCGACCGCCCAGCCGGCGAGGAACAGGGCCACGGTCAGCCCGCCGTACAAGCCGATACCACTCGCGTTCGCCACAATGCCGCTGTGGGGCAGCAGCTCGATCATGGCCGGCCCGAGGACCAGCGCGTAAAGGCTTCCGGCGAAGCCGTCCAGGGCCCAGCCCATCGTCGTCCCCAGGAGGACGAGCCATTGCATCCGGGTGATCTCCGTGCGCCGGCCGCTGTCGGGCAGGGCGGCCTCTGTGTTCGACATGTGCAGGTCCTTCGTTGGACGTTGCCGGACAGGAGTCGTCGTCGGAACCAGTGGGGGTGATGCCGCGTGAGAGCGAAGTGGTTAGTTGAGACGGCCGGGCTCGGTGCTCCCGTACCAGTCGACGTCGTCCGCGGCGGTGCGGACCACGACGGTCTTGACCCAGGTGAAGTCGTCGAAAGACTCCTGGCCGGCGTCCCTGCCGGCACCGGACTCCTTGACCCCACCCCAGGGGAGTGACGGCTCGAGCCGGTGGTGGTCGTTGACCCACACCATCCCGGCGACGACGCGATCCGCGACGCGGTGACCGCGCCCGATGTCCCGGGTCCAGACGCCGGCCCCGAGACCGAACCGGTTGTCGTTGGCCATCGCGACCGCGTCGTCCTCCGTGTCGAAGGGCACGACGACCGCGACCGGACCGAAGATCTCCTCGCGTGCGACGGTCATCGACATGGTGGCGTCGGCCAGCACGGTGGGCTGTACGTAGTAGCCGTCGCCCAGCTCGGCGGGCAGATCGGGAACGCCTCCGCCGGCGGTGACGCGGACGCCCTCCTCGATGCCGGTCGCGATCAGCCGCAGGACCTTCTCCCGCTGGACGCCGCTGATCAGCGGCCCGAGCTGGGTGCCCGGCTGGGCGGGATCCCCGATCCGGATCGCCGACGCCCGGGCGCTCAGCGCCTCGACGAAAGCGTCGTAGATCCCGCGCTGAACGAGGAACCGCGAACCGGCGACACAGGACTGGCCGGCTGCCACGAAAGCGGCGAAGGCCGCCCCCTCAGCGGCGACACGCGGGTCGATGTCGTCGAAGACGACGATCGGGGTCTTGCCGCCAAGCTCGGCGGTGACGCGGGCGAAGCGGGACGCGGTGGCGACCGCGGCAGCCCGGCCGGCCTCGGTGCCTCCGGTCAGGGTGACCTTGGCGATGTCCGGGTGCCCGGTGAGCCGCTCACCCACCTCCCGTCCGCCGGTCACCACGGAGACGACACCCTCGGGCAGCCCGGCATCGCGCAGGATGTCCACCAGCGCCAGTGTGGTCAGCGGGGTCATCTCGGAGGGCTTGATCACCACGGTGTTCCCGGTGGCCAGCGCGGCGGACAGACTGCGCGCCAGGATCAGCAGCGGGTGGTTGAACGGGGTGATGACGGCGCAGACGCCGAGCGGCGACCGTCGCTGGTACGTCAGGTAGGGGCCGTCGCTCGGCAGGACGGCGTCCCGCTGGGCGGCCAGCAAACCCGCGTTGTAGCGGAACCACTCCGGAACGCGCGAGAGCTGCGCCCTGGTCTCGGTGATGGGACGGCCGTTGTTCCGCGTCTCCAGCTGAAACAGCATCCCGCTGCTCGCCTCGATCGCGTCGGCGACCCGCAGCAGGTACCTGGCTCGTTCGCTGCGAGGCAGGCGAGGCCACGGACCGGACTCGAAGGCGGCCCGCGCCACCCGCACCACCTCGTCCACCTCGGCGACCGTGCTGTCCGCGATGGTGCGGATGACCTCGCCGGTGGCCGGGTTGCGAATGGCCCGAGCCCGGGAACCGGTTTTGTCCCCGGCTGTCGAGGTGGCGGCGATGTCCGTGCGCGAGGTGGTCGTCTCCGTCATGGGTTGCCCTTCGAGTGAAGCTGGACTGCGGGGTCCGGTACGTGACACACGCGGCCGGGCGTCAACGCCTCGGTACACCGGACTGCGGACGAGTATGCGGACGAGAAATGCGCATCTCTATGTTTGAGAGAACACACTTCATGCCACTCCATGTCGCTCAGAACACTCGGCCGGATGCCATCCTGGAGACATGCCGATGACATCACCGGGTGGCACGGGCAACGCCGCGTCGAGCGGAGCGGAATCGCTCGCCGAGCTCCGCCGCTGGTTGGATGCCGTGTACGCGCTCACCACAGCGGTGAACTCCGGGCGGAGCCTGCGGGAGGTCCTCGACCTGGTCGCGGAGACCGCGCGGTCCTTGCTGGGGTTCGACTTCTGCGGAGTCCTGATCCCCGATCCGGCACGGCGGAACCTGGTCATCGAGGGATGGAGCGGGCTGTCGGCCGAGTACGTCGCGCGGGTCAACTCGGACCGGCCCGTGCGGTTGCAGGGGGACAACGTTCACGATGCCCCGTCGAGTCGCGCCTTCCGGTCAGGTCTGCCCGTCGCGGTCCGTGACATCGCGGGCGAACCCCAGTTCACACCGTGGGGAGGGGTCGCGAAGGAACAGGGTTACCGATCGATGCTCTCCGTGCCGCTCGTCGCCGGGGCCGAGGTCGTCGGCACACTCAATGGCTACCACTCAGCGGTCCACACCTTCACCGACCACGAGATCGAGCGGCTCACGCTGCTGGCCAACCACGCCGCGATCGCACTCACCTCGGCGCAGATGGTAGAGGAGCTCCAGCAGCTCAACAGCTCGCTGCGCCGCCAGCGCGACCTGGTGACGAAATCGGAGCAGATTCACGAACGCCTGCTGGCGGTCGCGCTCCGGGCCGGCGGCCTGGACGGCATCGTCACGACGCTGGCGGACCTCGTGTCACGTCCCGTTCTCGTCGAAGATGCCCGGGGCACCGTGCTCGCTCGGACCGGTCCGCCCGCTCAGCTTCCGAGCACCGACGCCAGAGCCGGGCTGGCCCTCGATCCGGACGGCTACGGGCTGCAACAACCCGGCGCCGGGATCGTGCGGGAAAAGGGCGCCTACGTCACCGCCACGGTCCAACTGGCAGGGGAGGTCGTCGCCCGCGTGTGGCTGCCGCGCGGCGAGGCGGAGTTGTCACCGCTCGAAGAACGTGCCCTCGAACACGCGTCGATCGTGATCTCGCTCGAGCTGTTCCGTCTGCGCACCGGCGTCGAGGTCGAGCACCGGCTGCGAGGAGAACTGCTCGCCGACATCCTGAGCGGCACCCCCACCGACTCCCGCCCGCTGAGGGAGCGTGCCGATCGGCTCGGCCACGACCTGTCCCGCCCCCACGTCGCCTTCGTCGGACAACTAGACGTGGCAACCGAACCCCGGCGGTCCCTCGCCTACCAGCGCGCCCTGGCTCACGTGGCCGAACTCGCCGCCAAGTACACGCCGAGACCTCTGATCGCGATGCACAAGGGAGCGGTGGTCGCACTGTGGCCACTGGACAGCGTTCACTCGCCGGCAACGGCAGGTGCCACCGACGACAAGGAACGGATCGCCCTTGTCGCGTCCTCGGTACGGCGCGCAATGGCCTCGGTTCCGGACGCCGACGGGGCAACCGTCGCGGTGTCGGGCACCGAGCAACGGACTTTCCAGCAGGCATACCGGACTGCTCGCGGCGCACTCAACGTCGCGCTGCGCACCGGCCGTTGCGACACCACCGTGACGCCGGACCACCTCGGGGTCGCCGGCCTGCTGCTGCAACTCAACGACGCCCAGCAGTTGACCGCCTTCGCGGACCGCACATTGGCGGAGGTTCGGCAGCATGATCTGCGGCGTGGCACTCACCTTCTGCAGACGCTCCGCGTCTACCTGGACAGCCGACTCAGCAAGACGGAAGCCGCCCAGCGGCTCAACGTTCATCCCAACACGGTGAGCCAGCGCCTACGGCGGATCGAGGTGCTGGCGGGCCTCGACCTGTCCGCTCCATCAACCATCGTGGAGGTTGGTGCGGCTCTCATGCTCCTGGAAGTCGCCGAGGGCGGGCAATCAGCCTGACCCCTACAGCGCGCTTCCCGCCTTCCGGTGCACAGATCGTACGTATGCGGTCTGCAGCACCGCGTCAGCGCCGGCCCCTGATGGTGGGTCGGCGCTGACGCGGCGGATCGCTGGGTGTGTGGTCAGTGGGTGGTGTGGTTGCGGGTTCGGTGTTCGGTGGTCCAGTAGAGGAGTGCGATGAGGGGGAAGGCGGCGCCGAGGATGGAGAGTGTGGTCCAGCCGCCGGTGCGGTAGGCGAGGGAGCCGAGCTGGGAGCCGAGGGCGCCGCCGATGAAGAAGGTGGCGATGAAAGCGCTGTTGAGGCGGGCGCGTGCGCTGGGGTCGAGCTGGTAGATGGTGTGCTGGCCGAGAATGAGGGTGGTCTGCACTGCCATGTCGATGAGGATCGCGGCCAGCGCAAGCAGGATGATGTTGTGCTGCCCGAAACCGGCGAGGGCGAAGGCCAGTGCAGCGACAGCGAAGGCGGCGCCGGTCATGGGGCGGGTGAGTTTACGGTCGGCCCAGTGTCCAGCAAACGGGGCGATGGCCGCGCCAGCCGCCCCAACGAGGGCGAAGATGCCGACGCCGATGGCGGAGTAGTGGAAGTGGGGGCCGGTCAGGACGAAGGAGACGGTGGTCCAAAAGGCGCTGAACGCGCCGAACATCGCGGCCTGGTAGAGGCCTCGGCGCAGCAATGCCGGGTGGGTGCGCACCAGTTGCAGGGTGGAACGCAGGACCTGGGTGTAGGGGATGGTGGTGGTGGGGGCGTGGCTCGGCAGGGCGGTGCGCAGGGCCACGGCAAGAATGGCCATCAGAACAGCGGAGCCGAGGTAGACGACGCGCCAGCCGGCGAGGTCGGATACCAGACTGCTGACGGTGCGGGAGAGCAGGATTCCGGTGAGCAGGCCGCTCATCACCCGGCCCACGATCTTGCCGCGGGCGTGGTCGGGGGCCAGGTTCGCGGCGAAGGGGACCAGGATCTGGGCGACGACGGAGGTGGCTCCGCTGATCAGGGAGGCGATCAGCAGCATGGGGAAGCTGGTCGCGAAGCCGGCCACGGCGAGTGCCAGTGTGGTGACCGTCAGCAGTGTGGTGATCAGTCGGCGCTTTTCCAGCCGGTCGCCGAGCGGGACCAGGAACAGCATGCCGATCACGTAGCCGACCTGGGTCAGGGTGATCAGCCCGCCGGCGGCGGCCGTGCTGACGTGGAAGACATCGGCCAGCGAGGACAGCAGGGGCTGGGCGTAGTACAGGTTGGCGACGGTCATACCGGAGGCGACGGCCAGCAGCACGACGAGCCACCCGGGCACGCCGTGTGCGGCCTTGCCGGTGACAGACCCGCGCGGAACCTGACGGCCGGTGGCCTGGAGATCAGTGGACACGGACACCTTCTCGGGAAGAGAACCGCGTTGCACGGTTCGGGGATGCTTCACAGTGATCGAACAGCGCCATCGCTGGCCTCACGCAACCCTCAGCAACCGCCGGCCGCCCACGCTTCCCCCACCGAAGCGATGATCCGGGATAACGGTTATCTCCCTGCGAGATAGGCGGAGCCGGGAGTCCCTGGTCCGGGCCTGGGGTCCGCTTGCAGGACCCGGACACGCAGGGGTCAGGTCCTCCGGCACCGAAGGGTCGCGGCGAGCACAGCCGCACCGTGGGCGTCGCGAGGCCCCTCATGGATGTCCGACAGCCGCGACAGCTGGCCCCTGCCGCCCACCGGATCCATCTCAAGCCATGCGTTCGTACGCCCGGGCGAGCTGAACCTCATGACCAGCGGGCACGGAATCAACCACTCTGAGGTCTCCACCATCCGGACCACCGTCCTGCACGGCGTACAGCTGTGGGTGGCGCTGACTGAACAGCACCGGCATACCGCCCGCGACTACCAGCACTACGAGCCGGGTGCAACGACCGCACTGGCGATCAGTGCCTTCTTCGAGCACGGTCTTCTCGTCGACAGCGGGGAGGTCGAGATGGCGGGAACGCTGCTGCGCCCGGCCGAGCTCGGCCACCTCGGCCCCGGCAACGAAACGCTGACCCTGACGAACACGACGGACACTGCTGCCCGGATGGTCCTGCTCGGCGGGACACCGTTCGGGGAACAGATCGTCATGTGGTGGAACTTCATCGGCCGCAGCCATGAAGAGATCGTCCAGGCCCGGGACGAGTGTCAACAGGCGTCCGACCGGTTCGGCACCGTCGAAGGCTACGACGGTGACCGCCTTCCGCCCCCGCCCTGCCGAACGCCACCATCGCCCCGCGCAAAAACCCCGCAGCTCCGCCCCTGAAAGGCACGCGATGACACAGCCCGCCGACACCCCTGTCGTCGAGCGCGAGTGGATCACAAGCACCGCTGCGAAATCCTGGTCGACGGCACCCTTGCCGGCTTCACCGAATACCGTGACCGCGACGAGCAGCGCGTTTTCTGCCACACCGAAATCGACGACGCCTTCGCCGGCCAGGGCCTCGCCTCCGTGCTCGTACAGCAAGCCCTGCCCCGAGGTCCGGCACTGGCTGAGGGCGATACTGCACTGACCGGCCTCCGCCGTTTCAGCGGCGCAAGTGCCGGATGGGTTCGTCCCGCCCGGCGGCGTCCAGGTGCGGCGCAATGACGTGGCCTGGGGCGCGGTCTTCAGCATCGCTGAGCTCCAGGCCGCCGACGTCGACCGCTGCGAGTGCAGCGGTGAGCTGCAGCAGCGCGTCGGGCTGCGTCAGGCTCACATCGAGCAGCTCTTCCATGCGTTTCAGCCGCAGGCCCACGGTGTTCGGGTGCACGAACAGAGCTTCGGCCGTTCGCGCTGCGCTGAGGTCGTGGGCCAGGTACACACGCAGGGTGTGCATGAGTTGGGTGCTGCGGCGCCGGTCGTAGTCGAGGATCGGCGAGAGTACGCGGTCTGCGAATCGAAGCAGCTCCGAGGGGTCCTCGAGTTGAAGGAGCAGTCCCTGCACCCCCAACGCGCCGATTTCCACTGTGCGGTCGCGACCTCCGCGTAGTTGCGTGATCGTCAGCACGCCTCGCGTGCTACGGAACGCGGCCGGGTAGTCGGCCAGGTCCGTACATGGCCGTGAGACCGCGACAGTGACGGTGATCGGTGTGGCGCGTGCAACGGACCGGCGAATGGCGTCAGCAGCCGTCATCGTCTCCGGCGCGGTCTGTGTCCCGATCAGTGTCGTGCGCCAGGAAGAGTCGTCGGCGGACGAACCGCCCAGGGGCCACAGCAGGACGACGTCGTCGCCGTGACGGGCCACCAACGGGCGCGGGCTCTCCCGCGATGCCATGGCGTGGACGGCTGCTAGCACCTGGCGCGGCGCGTCGGTCCGTCGGACACGACCAGGTTCGACCGTGTCACTGTCCGTCCGGATCAGGAGCACGGCGTGCGGGCGACGGAGGTCGTGGCCGAGGCGGCCGGCCCGCGCGACAACGGTCGCCAGGGCGGTCGGCTGCTGGGCGAGCAGATCGGTCAGCAGTTCCCCGCGCAACCGCGATTCCACCTCAACGGCGGTCCGCTCCCGCAGCATTTCGAGGCCGGCCACCACGGCCGCGTGCTCGATGGCCCGGTGGCCGAGCGGCCCGAGCTCGGCCAGCTCTCCTGGTATCCACATGCGTGCAACGACATCCGTGTCGAGCACCACCGCGGACGTCACCCACGATGTCCCGGCATGGCCCGTACGTACCTGGGCGGCCTCGGCGGCAGAGCCTTCCGCGATCGACTGGCGCACTGCCGCAAGGTCGTCGAACTCGCCCGGCACCGCACCGTCGGCCCTCGCCTCAGTCAGTGCATTCCCGTAGGCGTCCTCGAACAGCACGGACCGCTCGAGCAGCGTCGCAAGCGCGTGCGCGACTCCATGGACGCCCTCGCCACGGAGGGCCACCTCGGTCAGCTGCCGGTGGATGTCGCCCGTGCGCTGCAGCAGCGCATGCTGCTCGCGCAGCGATTCGTTCAGTTGTTGCAGTTCGCCGATTGTCTGCCGTTCCTTGTCCCTCAGGCGGGCCGTCTCAATCGCGATGGCGGCCTGATTCGCCAGGGTGGTGACCAGTTCCTGCTCGTCGTCGGAGAACTCGTGGACGTCGGCTCGGTAGCAGGTCAGGGTACCGACACAGGAGCCCGTGGTCATCAGAGGTACGGCGATGATCGAGCGATACCCCTGTTCACCGGCCACCCCGCCCCATGCGTAGTCGGTCTCGGCGGTGATGTCGCTGAGCGCGACTGCGCGGCCCGTTCGGAACGCTCGACTGGACGGGGCCTCTCCGGGCTCCCCCGATCCGATGCGTACGGGGTGTTGGGCGTTCACGCCCGCGATGTAGGTGGCGGAGAGTCCGCAAGCTCCCTCGATGGCGAGGACCTTGTGCGGGGAGTCCAGCAGCAGCACAGCGCAGAAGTCGTACCCCATCAGTCGGCACGCCGTCCGGGCCACGAGATCGAGCAAGGAGTGCACGCTTCCGGTGCTGTTCACCGCCTCGGCCAGTTCTGCGATACCACCGAGCCAGGTCCTGAGTTCGGCGTGGTGATCGGCAGTGCTGTTGTCCACGAGGTGACTGTGGCATCTCACAGTTGAATCCTCAAGAGCTGTGAATTTTGGCATCTACGGAGCAAGGGCGCCGGCTGCCGGCGGCGAGCGGACGGAGAACTTCTCCGGAGCGGTGATCTCCACGGGCTGTCTGCCCGCGAAGATCACCGCGATACGTCAGCACGTGCACGCCGGTTCGCCGATGGCAGAGCCTACGGCCGGCCGCTCTCGGCGGCTCCGAATCCCGTGAGGGCCCGCAGCCGCAGATCCGCGAAACCGGGCTGCTGCTCTTCGCGCGCGGTGCACAGTGTGGCGACGATCGCCGACAGGAATGCCAGCGGGATGGACACGAGGCCCGGGTTCGCCAAGGGGAAGGGAGGCGTCACCTGGTGCAGGAACAGGCCGTGCGGGCCGATCACGGTGGGGCTGAGGGCGACCAGACCGACACAGGACACCAGCCCCACCAGGATGCCGGTGACGGCTCCGGCGGTGTTGAAGCGCTTCCAGTACAAGGACAGCAGAAGGACCGGGAAATTGGCACTCGCCGCCAGCGCGAACACCACGCCCACCAGGAACGCCAGGTTGACCTTCTGCATGCCGATCGCCAGCGCCACGGAGATCACGCCGAGCACGAGGGCCGTCATCCGGGCGACTTTGACCTCGCTCTGTTCGTTCGAGGCCCCCCGACGCAGTACACCGGCGTAGAAGTCATGCGCGAAGGATGCCGATGCGGTGAGCGTGAGACCCGCGACCACGGCCAGGATCGTCGCAAACGCGACCGCCGCGATGATCGCCATCAGCAACGTGCCGCCCATACTGCCCGCTCCGCCACCGAGGTACTGCGCCAGCAGCGGTGTGGCCATGTTGCCCGACTTGTCCGCTCCCTTGATCATTGCCGGTCCCACCAACGCCGCAGCGCCGAGCCCGAGGACGATCAGCCCCAGGTAGAAGACGCCCACGATGCCGATCGTCCAGTTGGAACTCGCGCGCGCGGATCGGGCGTCGGGGACCGTGAAGAAGCGCATCAGCACGTGCGGGAGACCCGCTGTGCCGAGCACTAGGGCCATGCTCAGCGACACGAGGTCGAGCCGGTTGGTGAAGTACGCACCGGAGCTCAGATACCTGTGCGCGTCGCCAGATGCCTGAGCGGCGCTCTCCAGCAGGTGGCCGACGGAGAAGTCGAAGCGTGCCAGCACCAGCACGGTCAGCAGGGCGGTGGCGACGAGCAGCAGCACCGCCTTGATGACCTGGACCCATGTGGTGCCGATCATGCCGCCGATCGTGACATAGAGAATCATCAACGCGCCGACACAGCCGATGGCGACGCCCCCGGCCAGGGTGCCGTGCAGGCCCAGCAGCAGGCCTATCAGTGCGCCGGCGCCGACCATCTGCGACGTCAAGTAGAAGATGTTGATGACCATGGTGGACGCCGCGGCCGCGGCACGCACAGGCCGCTGGCGCAGTCGGAACGCCAGGGCATCGGCCATCGTGTACGTGCCGGTGTTGCGCAGCAGCTCGGCGACGAGCACCAGCACGACCAGGAACGCCACCAGGAAGCCAACCAGGTACACGGCCCCGTCGAACCCGTACAGCGCGATCAGACCCGTCACCCCGAGCAAGGTCGCTCCGGACAGGTAGTCGCCTGCCACGGCGATACCGTTCTGCCAGCCGCGGATCCGCTGGCCGGCTGCGTAGAAGTCGGAAGCGGAACGGGTGCGCCGCCCCGCCACGTAACTGATGACGATCGTCGCGACGACAAACGCCGCGAACAGAGCGATGGACAGGATGCGATGTGAAGTTCCCCCCGGGGCCTGGACAGCGGGTGTTTACGCTGCGGGGGTGAGGTCCTGCCTGAGCAAGGTTCTCGTTTCGAGCGGGGTGACGTACCCGTACTCGGGATGCCTGCGGAGTCGGCTGCGGTTGTACTCGATCTCGATGTAGCGGAAGACGTCGGCCCGGGCAGCCTCGCGGGTCTCCCAGACGGTGGTACCGATCTCCGCTTTGAGGACGGCGAACCAGCTTTCCGCAGCAGCATTATCGTAACAAGAGCCGACACGTCCCATCGACTGCCTCATGCGCAACTGACGTATCTCGGCTCGGAATTCGTCACTTGTGTATTCGCTGCCGCGGTCGGTGTGCATGATGCAGTCGTCCTCCAGGCCACCGCGTCCGGCCGCCATCCGCAGGGCGGCGACCGGCAGCTCGGCGCGGTGGTGGCCGGCCATCGCCCAGCCGATCACCTCCCGCGTCGCGAGATCGATGCAGGTCGCCAGATACAACTTCCCTTCCAGGGTGACGAGTTCGGTCATGTCACCAACCAGCCGCATCCCGGGGCGGGGTGCGGTGAAGTCCCGGCCGATCAGGTCGGCGGCGAACACCGCCCGCTTCGCCTGCCGGGTCAGGCCCCGACGCCGACGGCGGGTGATCCCGACGATCCGGTGCTTGCGCATCAGCCGCTCGACCTTCTTCGGGTTCACCGCCCGCCCGGCCCGCCGCAGGGCGGCGTGAATCCGCGGGGCTCCGTAGGCGCCGCGCGATCCGGCGTGGAGCACTCGGATCTCGTCCACGAGGCGCTCCTCCTCGCGCCGTGCGGCCCGCCGCGCCGACGCGGCCGCCTGGTGCGCGTAGTAGGTAGAGCGCGGCACTCCCAGTGCACGGCACAGCAGCGCCACGCTGTGACCTGCAAGATGGCCGTCCGATGCCTTCTCCGCGTCGATGAAGCGGCACCGCGCGGCGGTGTCTACCTCATCTTGTCCTGCGCGAAGAAGGCGGTCGCTTTTCCCAGGATGTCGACCGTCTTTTCCAGCTCGCGGACCTTGCGCCGCAGCTGGGCGAGTTCTTCCCGCTCGGCGCTGGTCAGAGCCCCGGCAGGCCCGTCGCCCCGATCGACCTTGGCCTGCTTCACCCAGCCACGCAGACCCTCCGGACTCACCCCCAGGTCCCGGGCGACCTCGGTGACCGTCTTGTCCGACGACAACGCCAGCGCGACGGCATCCCGCTTGAACTCCGCCGTGTACCGCTTGCTCGTATTGCTCTTCTTGCTCACTACCTGTGACTGCTTCCTCCGGGACCTTCCGTCCCAGTATCAGGCTGTCCAGGTCAAAGGGGGAGCTTCAATGACTCACAGCGCAGCCTCCAGCGACCGTTCGGCCAGCGCCTCACGCACCTGCTGCGCCAGCGGGTCGAGCCTGCGCTCGGCGTACCGGCGGTAGGCGATCGCGACAAGGAAGGTCAGCGCAAAGTTTCCCAGCACCAACAGGTAGCCCACGGTGAGACGGCCGACCACGGCGACACTCATCGCCCGCGGCTGATAGGCGACCACCACCATGGTGGTGAGATAACAGCCGAGGAACACAACGACAGCGGGCCAGACGAAGGAGCGGTGACGCCGTTCCAGTTCCGTGAACAGCACCGTGGGGGACTCGATCGGCTTCGGTGGAATTGACATGGCGGCTCTCCTGATAACTGATGTGCAGGAGCGGGCTGATTGCCCTCGGATCCTGGACAACTCAGGGTGAGCGACCTGCCCATCCGGCGCCATGTCATGTTCCACAGCAAGAGCATCAGGGACTGTGGTTCCCCACAGGGGGCATGGGGCCGGGGTCCTGGGCACCGGCGCTTGCGCCCCGCACGGTCGCGCGCGTCCCACCGCGCCGCTCCTGCCTTCGGCGCCCCGCATTCACGTAGAGGACAGGAACTGGCGGCCGATGGTTGTGCCGAGTGAAGAACTTGAAGCCAGCTGCATCCCCATCCTCGACAAGGTGACCAGGTGCGCGAGCCGTTGCGCTTCCCAGTCTTCGAGGCTTCTGGCCGGCGGATCTTCAGGTGGTGCCCATCCGTTCATGGCATAGGCAAGCCCGGCGGCGTCACCGAATGCCTTCGAGGTTCCCGCCGCGGTGTGGGGTCGGACAGTGCCCGCGGCGTCGCCGAGCAACACCGCGTGATCGGCGACCATGCGGTGGGGCGAGAGATCAAATACTGGCTGCATGAAGACATGGGACAGGCGTACGAGGGCGGCGAACTGCGGCGGGAGCGAGTCGGCCGCCAGGGCGAAGAGCTCAGCGGTGATCTCCGGCGTCAACTCGCCCGGCGGAAGAAAATTGGCGAATCTCTTTCCGGAACTGCCGGTGAGGAGTCTCGGGAGATTTTGCTGGGCTGTATTCACGTACCACACCCAATTGACGCGTCGTGAACCTTCCTCACGCTCGCCGTTGGGCCCCGGTACCAGATAGCACAGCAGCTGCATGCCGCTCGCTCCGAAGAACGTGAATCGGCCCGAGAGAAGTTCAAGAAGATCGTCGGGAAGATCGGACTCGGGTTCCAGCCCGCGCCACGCGACATAGCCGGCGTAGGTAGTTTCAGCAGAAGGATCGAGCAATGTGCGTGTGGCGGAGCCGATCCCGTCGGCGCCAACCAGGAAGTTGCCTTGTGCGGTATACCCGCTGCCAAAGGTGGCTGTGACGTCGTGGCCTTCGACTTGTACGCTCTTGAGGGAACTGTCCAGGCGGTAGCACACGTCCGTGAGTGGCTCCCGTAGCGCGCGGTAGAGAGTGTCCCATGCGGTCATCAATTGCGGGGCGGCGTAACGTGTGGCTTTGCCATGGATATGTAGTTGCTGGCGTTCGTACAGTTCCACGCTCACCGATCGCGCCGTTACTCCCAGACGGGTCAACAGCGCCTCGACCTCCGGCTGCATGACGATTCCGGCGCCACGGGGCTGTGTCCTGCCGGCAGAACGCTCGTACACGGCGACCTCCGCGCCGATGGACCGCAGTTCGTGTGCGGCCGCCAAGCCGCCGACGGATCCGCCGATGACCAGTGCCTTGAACGCGGTCTTCTCTCGCATGGTAAACACCAGATCCCTCTGGATCGTGCCAAGTTCGGGAGACAGGGCGGGCGGTCACCTCAGCGGACGGGAGCAGCGTCGCTGGGATGCCGTTCGGAACGAATGGGGCCGTCGATCGCCGAAAGCGCTCGTCCGCTGCGGCCGTGCCGTACGGCGATGAGCTCGGCCGCGATGGACACGGCGGTCTCCTGCGGCGTGGACGCGCCCAGGTCGAGACCCACGGGCGAACGCAACCTGGCCAGTGCGGCGGGTGACACACCGGCCTCACGAAGGTCTCGGACGCGAGCCGCCTGCGTTCGACGGGAGCCGAGTGCACCCACGTAGGCAAACGGTCTGCGCAGTGCCTCGACGAGCAGGGGCACATCGAACTTCGGGTCGTGGGTCATGACGCACACCACTGTTCGGCGATCGGTTTCCGCGGCCGCCAGGTATCGGTGTGGCCAGTCGACCACCACTTCGTGGGCGGAAGGGAATCGCTCCGGCGTGGTGAAAGTCGGGCGTGCGTCGCACACCGTGACGCGGTACCCGAGAAACGCCCCGATCTCGGCCACAGCGGCGGCGTGGTCATTGGCCCCGAAAACCAGCAGCCGAGGACTGGGCGACCATGACTCGAGCAGAACACGGGTCTCCCGTGGTTCAGTGGAGCCGCCCGTGCCGTACACCCCCACCCTGGTGTCGTCCAGGCCCAGCATCATGCGGGCATCGGCCAAGACGGCTTCATCCAGGCCCGGTTGTCCGGTAGTCCCCAGGTGCCGGTCTTCCAGCAATACGATCGTTCGTCCGATCTGGCCGTCGGCGCCGGTCATCACCCGTGCCACGACGGCCGGCCGCTCGGCTTCCACAGCCCGGTGCCCGGCAGCAAGGACACGAGCCGTTTCCCCCTCCACGGCCTGCACGAAGACATCGATCTCTCCCCCACAGGTCAGTCCGGCGGCGAACGCGTCGTCGTCGGAGTACCCGAAGCTTGCGAGCTGCGGCTGCCCCGAGGACCGCGCCTCTCGCGCCAGTTCGTACACCGCTCCTTCGACGCAGCCTCCCGAGACACTGCCCACAACCGTGCCGTCAGCGTGCACACACAGGGCCGCCCCCGGCTGCAGAGGCGCGCTGCCTCGCACAGCCACGACGCTGGCGACGGCGTAGGGGACACCGGACGCGTGCCACTCGAGCAGACGTGAGGCCAGTTGTCGCATGCAAGTTCTCCCGATGGGCTGTCAGGTACGGGCAGTTGGCTCAGCGGTGGGCGTCATGCCCAGGAACACGCGGCCGTTCGTTTCGAGCGCCGCGGCGTCGATTCCGTTGTCCAGGAGGAAGCCAACAGGGTCCGGCTGGGCCATCTCGAAGGGGTAGTCGCTTCCGCACAGGATCCGGTCCGGCGAGGCGTGAAAGCGGAGCAGTCTCAGTACCTCGGGGTCATGGGTGATCGTGTCGAAGTAGAGCTGAGTGAACGATTCGGCCGGCGGGCGGCTGCTTCCCTGACGCACATCGTCGCGTGATCGCCACCCGTGTCCCCACCGCCCGATCAGGGACGGCGAGCAGCCTCCGCCGTGGACGAAGCAGATCCGCAGGTTCGGCAGTTCCTCCATGACGCCGTCCAGGAGCACCGACGCCACGGCGGTCGTGGTCTCCACCGGGTTGCCGATCAGGTTGACCAGATAGTGGTGCTCCCACTCGGGCCGCGGCAACTGCATGGGGTGGACCAGCACGGCGAGACCGAGCTCCGCGGCGACAGCGAGCACCTCGCGCATGACGCCGTCGCCGTAGGACCGGCCCTGCACGAGAGGCGGGACGGCGACGCCGGCGACACCCTCCGTCTTCGCCAGTCGCGTCAGCTCCCGCCGGGCGGCATCCACGTCGTCCAGGCGCACAAGTCCGAGTCCGACGAGTGTTCCGTCGGTGGTGGCCACGGCCTGGGCGAGCTGTTCGTTGTAGGAGGCGATGTAATCGTCCGCCTCGGCGGGCGCGTGGACGGGGAAGGCGAAGGGTGGTGCCGAGATGACGCGGGTACCGACGCCGGCCTTCACGGTGTCGGCGACGATGGTTTCAATGTCGGTCATCGCCGCGGTCGGGAACGTCAACCGGATGTCTCCGAGGAAGAGTTCACCGTCGCGGTCATTCATCCCTCCGAGCGGATTCCCCGGCGGCAGAGCGAGCAGTTCGCGCGGCAGCCAGTGCGCGTGGACATCGATGATCCCCGCACGAATGTCACCGGTTACAGCCATCTTCATCTCCTCGACCGTCCTCCACGGGGGACGGCTGATCACACGTGCCGCGGTCTCCCGCGGCACGCGGAGTTGTCAGGTTGTGGTTCGCTGCTGCTCCTTGGCAGCACGAGTGATCGCGCGTCGGATGGGTTCGTAGCCGGTGCACCGGCAGATGTTCGAGCCGACCAGACCTTCGACGCGCTCCGGATCGTCACCGATGGTGGGGTCGGACTCCAGCGCCCCGGCGGCCACCATGAGGAAACCCGGTGTGCAGAAGCCGCACTGCAGGGCATGCTCCGCGGAAAAGGCCCGCTGGAGCGGATGTGGCTCGCCGTCGGGTCCCGAGAGCCCTTCCACGGTGCGCACCGAACTGCCCTCGCACTGCACGGCGAACATGAGGCATGACCGGACGGCCTCCCCGTCCACCAGCACAGTGCACGCCCCGCAGATCCCGTGCTCGCAACCCAGGTGCGTGCCGGTGAGGCCGCAGTCCTCCCGCAGCACGTCGGCGAGGATGCGCCGTGGCTCCACGTCGAGCGGGTAGTCCTGGCCGTTCACGGTGAGGGTGATCTTCATCAGTGGCCTTCCTTGAGCGCGGCCACCCGCGATCGTTGGTCTGCGGCCGCTTCGCTCAGCGTTCTGCCGACCAGGACCGCGATGGCTTGGCGCTTGTACTCGACATCGGCGAACGGCTCGGCCAAAGGCGCGGCGTCCTGATCCGCGGCGATCCGGCCGGCCCGAGCGAACGGGTGGTTGTCGGGAAGCCGGTACCCCGTCGGGGGTGAGCCGACCTCGGCGCCGATCAGGGTTTGCTCGGCGGCGCGTGCCCGCACGGGCCTGTCGGCTGAGTTGACCAGTCCGATCCTCGCCTCGCTGATCACCCCGTCCCGCACGGTCAACGTCGCCGCGACGGCCACCTGGGCGAAGCAGAAGTGCGTGCGCCGGTGTTCGATGAAACCGACCCCGGTGTCGTCGCCGAGCAACGGGAGGCGCACAGAGGTGATGAGTTCCTGCGGTCGGCGCGCGGTCTGGTACGGACCGTGGAAGTAGTCACCGGCCGCGACCTCGCGCACCCCCTCGGGGCCCCGCAGTTCGACGACGGCATCAAGGGCGACGCCGATGGCACACCACTCCGAGGCGGGGTGTGCCCAGCCGAAGCTGCCCGCCATGGTTCCGCGGGAGCGGATGGGCGGATGGGCGATGTTGACGACGGCGCGGGAGAGCAGCGTGCCGAGCGGGCCCGGAACAGCCTCTGCCGACTCGAAGACCCGGTGGCGGATCAGGGCGCCGACGCGCAGCGTGCTGTCGTCCACGCTCATGTGGTCGAGCTCGGCGATGCGATTGATGTCGACCACCAGATCTGGGCGGATGCGCTGAAGGTGCATCTCCAGGATGAGGCTCTGTCCGCCGGCGAGCACCTGGGCCTTCCGCCCGGTGTCGCCGAGTGCGTCAACGGCCTCCTGCACCGTGCGCGGCACGACGTAGTCGAAGGCAGCGGGCTTCACCGGACCTCCTCCTCGAATTTCGGGGCGTGGGCCGCTCGCCACACCACGTCCGGGGTGAGCGGCATCTGCAGTAGGTCGGGGTCGGCGATGTGCAGCGCGTCGGCCACGGCGTTGACGATCGCGGCCGGAGTCCCGATACAGCCCGACTCTCCCGCCCCTTTCGCACCCAGTGGCGTGCTGGGACTGGGTGTGCAGGTGTCTTTGACCTCGATGGGCGGGACCTCGGTGTACGTCGGCAGCAGATAGTCCAGCAGGCCGTCGGCCAGCGCGGGCACGCCGTGTTCGTCGTACGTGAAGCCTTCGTACAGCGCCTGGCCAATGCCCTGCAGGGCCGACCCGAAGGCCTGCCCGTGCACCACCATGGGGTTGAGCACCACTCCGCAGTCGTCCACCGCCACCACCTGCAGTACGTTCACGGTGCCCAGTTCCGGATCGACCTCGGTAACAGCGGCGTGGGCACCGAACGGGAATGCCATGCCCGACTCGAACCGGTCGTCCACCCGCAGCGGGCCGGTGGCCTTCACCAGTTCACCCAGGTCCATGGCCGCCGAGCCGTCGTGGGCGGCATGCACCGCGCCGTCGGACCAGGCCACCTCGTCCACCGGCATCTCCCACAGCGTCGCCGCCCGCCCCCGGGCCTCCTCGATGAGGAGGGTCGAGGCGTGCTGCAACAGCGCCCCCACCACCTGTGCCGAACGGCTTGCGAAGGAGCCCAGCCCCTCGGGCTGTTCGTCCGTGTCTCCCTCCACGAGCCGCACCCGCTCCTCGTCCACGCCGAGGGTCTTGGCGACCAATGCGGGGAAGACCGTCTCGTGGCCCTGGCCGCTGGGGGCCGCGCCACACCGGGCAGTGACGGTGCCGTCTTCGTGTACCTCGATGCTGCCGAACTCGTGCAGTCCGCCCGGTTCACCTCCGGAGCGTTCCACGTAACAGGACAGGCCGATCCCCAGCGGCAGGGCGTCCGGGTCGCTGCGGCGCCGGGCCTGTTCGGCACGCCACCTGTCGTAGTCGAGCGTCTCAAGGGCCAGGTCGAGGGCGGCGGCGTAGTTCCCGCTGTCGTAGCGCCGGCCGGTGGGTGTGTCGTACGGGAAGGCCTCGGGCGGGATGAAGTTGCGTCGCCGGAGTTCGGCCGGGTCCATGCCCAGTCGGCGGGCCAGTACGTCCATCGACCGTTCGAGCGCGATCGCCGCTTCGGGCCGGCCGGCGCCCCGATAGGGGTACGTGAGCATCGTGTTGGTGAGCACCGACCGGAGGGTCGCGTGGACCCGGGGAGTGGTGTACGGACCCGTCGCCATCCAGGCCGTCTGCATCGGCAGCCCGACCCCGAGGTGCGGATAGGCACCGACGTCGGCATCGATCTTCAACTCGTAGGCGAGCAGCCGTCCTTCGGCGTCGGCGGCGAGCCGGACCTGCTGGTCCTGCCCCCGGCCACGGGTCGCGACCAACATGGACTCCAGACGGTCCTCGATCCATCGGACGGGCCGTCCGAGCTTGACCGCCAAATAAGCGACCACGACGAACTCCGGGAACGCCGCGCTCTTCGACCCGAAGGCGCCCCCGGTGTCCGGCACCACCACGCGCACCCGGTCGACCGACCAACCGAGCAGTGCGGCCAGTTCCCGGCGCAGCCGATGGGGCATCTGGTGCCCCACCCAGACCGTCAGCCGGTCTCCCTCGGGCACGGCGAGAATCGTCCTGCACTCCATGGGACTGGGCATCAGTAGCTGCTGGCGGTACCGGCCCTCCACCACGGCCGCCGCCTCCTGCCAGACGGAGTCCTCGATCGGCTCGCCAGTTTCCCCCTGCAGAGCGATGTTGCTCAGGCCGTCGAAAAGACGAACAGAGTCGTCCGATGCGGCGGACGTCGTCACCACCGCAGGCAGCGGATCGATCCGGAAGGTGACCTCGGCAGCCCCGTCCTCGGCCCGGTAGCGGTCCTCGCCCAAGACCACTGCCAGTGCCTCGCCCGGGTACCGAACCCGCTCTTTCACGAGCGCCGGCCACTCTCGGCCCGCCACGGCCTCCTCCGTGGACAGCTTCGCAAGCAACGTGTATGGCACCGGAGGCAGGTCTTGCAGGTGGGCGGCCGCCTGCACGCACGGGGGCATCTCCGCGAGGTCCGCTGCAGACCAGACCCCCACCACGCCGGGTACCTCCCGCGCGGCGGCGCAATCCAGCTCACGCAGCATGCCGTGGGCGACTTTGCTTCTCACGAACACAGCGTCCAAGCAATCCGGCACTTCGATATCGGCGACGTAGCGGCCTCGGCCGGTGAGCAGCCGTTTGTCCTCGCGCCTTGTCCATTGCTCCACGACTACACCTCTGCTGCTCCACGACTACACCTCTGCGCATTGCGCGTTGTTGCGGGATCTACCACGTGTTCGCCATACGCATAGGGATGCGTCAGATCGAGTAAGAACCGAAGCTCGTCCCCGGTCGATCTCCTTGACGACCTGGGACATGTGCGAGCGCCACGCCATCGCGACTCGCACCTTGACTGGCGGAATCAATATAGCCGCCCGAAGGCGCGCACGCAGAGCGGCACAGAGGCTGTGCGCTGCGGAAACAGACCTTGTGCACTGTGGTGCACGGGCGGCGGATCGTGCCTGTGATCCTCACTTCGGGCGTCTGGAGTGCGTCTTCCGTAAATATCCCGGGGCCCGGATCACATCCTTTACCCGCCGGTATTCATGTTGGTTCGATGCATACCTGGCGGCAATGCCCGCCATCGTGCGCCGGAGGGCTTTGACGGCTCGCGGAATGTGGAAACGCAGGACGTCTGCTGTGAGTTCCCTGCCTTTTATCTACCCCTTCATCTCTGGCAGAGATGACCGTTGTCACAGGTCATCGCCGTAGCTGCGGAAGCACAGACGGAGCTCACGGGTTCGTCACTCGTAAGAGCACCGAAAACCGCTCGCTCACAAACTGCTCGCTCACCGCGAAGCGGTCCCATCCGCGACGACCATCCGGTTTCTCCTCCCGGGAAGGATCCCGTCCGTGTCCACTGAGCCCTTTCCAACCTCACGCTGAGGCGTGGCGAAGGACGACGATGGCCTTCACGATGTCGGTGATCCGGTTCGCGCTGCAGCGGAGCTTCCTGAGCAGGCGCCAGCCCTTCAGGACTGCCATGGCCTGCTCGCCGACGCACCGGATCTTGGCGTGGCTGCTGTTGTGCCGTCGCTTCCATCGCTTGAGCCGGCGGCCCCGGAAGGGCACGCGGACGAGGCGGCCGGCACCTTGGTATGCCTTGTCCGCCCAGCATTTCAGCCCAACGGCGGCGAGGGCATCGATGATTCCGTGGCTGCGGGCGGCGGTCAGATCGTGGGTCGCTCCGGGCGGGGCAGGGGATGCCCACAGCCAGGGTCGGCGCCAGGGCGGCCAGCACCTCGATGGCCTCGCGTATGTAGCGGTAGGCGGTCGCGATGCCGATACCGAACCCGGCAGCGAGCTGGGCGTAAGTGTCACCGCACCGCAGATGAGCCAGGGCAAGCAGAGACTGACGGCTGACGGCTGACGGGCAGACGCCGCCATCGCGCGCCGATCTCCCGCTGACGAGCAGCCAGTTGCCTGGCCAGGTGCCCCAGCGCGCGGCTGGACAGATCGATCGATGACGGGTAGACAAAGCGGGGGAAGACCTGACCGGGCCTTGGCCCAAGGCCGGGCCCGCCTGCGGAGAAGCCGCACCTCCGCTGCTGCGAGGGCTTCCACGACACCAACCTGGCGCACGCCGACCAGATCTGTTTCGGGCCCTGGTGGGAGGTGCCCATGTCGCTGCCGCCTGTGGACGAGTCGGACGACGACGGCTCGCACTTCCGGCTCGGCGTCGTGCAGCACGTCGACGACGACCAGCCCAAAAATCGGGGTCGGCGTCGACGACAGTCGTCGCGGAGGGGCCTCCCTCTGCGAGCAACCACACCACACCACCGCCCCACAAGTAGCCCCCCCGTCATGCATTATTGGCCGCTTACGCAACTGTTTAGGCTGTGGCTCGACCAGAAGATCCTGTTCAGGGTCCGTTCCCGCGGGCGTCTGGCCGCCGGGCGCCTCGGCGCGAGGACGCGGCACCCCGGCCTGGGGCTGTTCGGGATCGCCCGGCTCCGGGCTGTCCGGCTGCCCAAAGTCGCTGGGCCCGCCACGCTCCGGTGCTGACGACTCTTCGTCCGTGCCGGGCTCTTCGTATCTGCCGACCGGTGCTGCTCCCTCGGACCGAGCATCGGTGTTCTGGGGGTTTGCGGGCGTGGCGTCCGAGTTGCAGGCTCCCTCGAACCAGTGCAGCTCGCCGGACTCCTCCACCGTGACCAGGCCGACCGCGACCATCAGGTCGAGCAGGATGTGCGCCTGCTTGATGCGCTCCTGGCCGGCGCGAGCGGCCACCATGAGCTTGGCCACCAGCCCTTCACGGGAGACGGGACCGTAGCGGCAGCGCTCCCTGACAGTCCGCGCGAACCACTGCCCCTTCCACTTGGCCCGCAGTGCCTCAAGCCCCTCGGCCTCGCCGCGCGCGAAGGCCCGGGCGACGTACCGGCCCTTGTCGCTGGGTAGATACGTTGCCCGCCTGTGCCCCTTGGTGAGCAGACCGCTGTTCATCGCGAACACCGGGACCAGCCCGCAGTTCTTGGCGGCGATCCCTGTCGCGGTTGCCAGTTCCGTCGCTCCCACCGGGTCGATGGCCGAGCAGGCGGCTGCGATGACCAGCAGATGCTGATCCGCACGCAGTTTGGGCGACGGCATCAGCCGCTCCTCGGGCCCCAGCCTGGCGCGGCCGGTGACCGGCGGCGTTCCTGTCTGTCGAATCGACACTGTTGACACCATTCCTTTCAGGCAGACCAGGGCAGAGGCGTGACCAGCCGTCAGATCGACTTGCTACTCTGATAGCAACCCGTGGTTGGGCGAGGTGCGCAAGTCGGCATCCCGTCCGTCACACTGGTCGCATGCCCGGAGGAACGAGACGTGGGAAGAAGCCGCGCGACTACGCCGTGTCCGGCGACTGGCCGTACTCGGTGATGGACAGCGTCCGGCAGGCGCAGGTGGGGCAGGCCGTTGCCCGGGCCCTGGCAGAGGCGATGGAGCGACGCGGCTTCTCGGCCAACGCATTGGCCGACGCCTCCGGCGTCAACCGGCAGGTCATCTCCAACATCCTCGCCGGAACCGTATGGCCCGACATGTTTACGCTCGCGAGTCTTGAGGCCTCGCTCGACGAGATGCTCTGGCCGCGTCACACCGAATGGCCGATGGACGATGACGGTGCCCGCCACCAGCCCATTCCCTTGCATCGACGCAGCTACGAGGGATAGTTGACGGCCAGGCCGAACGGTCTGGAAAAGTCCGATGATGTGTCCGTCGCATAGGGGTCGACCTCCCGATCGGGGGAAAAGGCAGGCCGAACACCCCCCTCGTCCGAGAAGGACCCGGTAGCGTTGGGGTGCGGCCCAGAGTCGTCAGACCGCCCCCCGCGCGTGCTGCGTCGGCCTAGGAACCTTGCTGGCGCGCGGGAGGCGGTCGCCTGGTGGGACCTTCTAGTGCGGGGTTCCTCAAACGGTGTACGTGTAGCGGCGTCTGAGGGTTCGGGTGGGTGGTGCGGGCTTGCCCCAGATCCAGGGTCTGGCGCGGGTGTTGAGCTGGTCGGTGGCGACGCGGGTGGCGTGGGTGATGTGGTCGCGATCGCCGAAGGAGCGTCCGGCCAGGGCAGTTTTGCGGAAGATGCGCCACCAGCCCTCTTGAAGGTTGAGCCAGCAGGCACCGACCGGTATGAACACGTGCCTGATGCGGGGATGTTCCTCGAGCCAGGTCCGGGTGGACACGCTGTTGTGGGAGGACAGATTGTCGGTGATCACGTAGATGTCCCCGACGGGGTTGGCGTCCTCTACCAACTGGAGGAACTGCTGGTAGAAGGCACTGTTACGGGAGGTGGCCGTCATCGTGACCTCGTGGCCGTCCCGGACGCGTAAGGCGCCGTAGGCCCAGGTTTTCTCCGGTCCGCGGGAGTAGTCGAGCTCGTTTTTGATGCGGTGTCCGTCCGGCGACCAGCCCGGTGCCGGCGGGAAGGTGCGTGGGATCACCGGGCCGAGTTCGTCGGCGCAGACCACCGTCGCGCCGTCGGGCGGGCTGGTGTAGAGCTCGACGATCCGCGTCCTTTTCCCTCGAAGTCCGGATCCTTCGAGCGGGTCCACGAGCGCGTGCGCCGCCAGCGCACCCCCTCGGCCAGCAGGATTCGGCGCACCTGGGAGCGGCTGACCTCAATGCCCAGGTCCCGGGCCGCGGCGGCCAGCGCGTCCAAAGTCCACTCCGAGGGCCCTGACTCGTCCGCGGCCCACATCTCGTTCGACGGCTGCACCTCCAGCCGACCCGGCGGCGTCAGCTTGACCAGGCCGACGATCCTCGAGCGCTCGGCCTCGGTGATCCTTCGCCTGCGTCCCTGCCCGCCCAGATCCTCCAGTCCCTCCAGCCCGCAGCGGTTGAAGCGGTGCAGCCAGCGGCGCACCGTCTTCTGACCGCACCTCAGCTCGTCGGCTATCTGCGGGACCAGCCACCCGCCCCAGCTCAGCTCCACCATCCGGCAGCGCTCCACCACAACCTTCGGCGCCTTTCTGGCCGACGCCAGGCGGTGGACCACCGCTTGCTCGCCCTCATCACGGCCCGGCCGTGCCCTCAGTACCACTACCCAGCACCCGCCCCCGAGCACCCGCAACTGCCCCGCTACCAGCAGCTATACCCACCGAAAGCGGAATCCAGCACTAGTGTCTCGTGATCCTGTTCATGGAACCTTAGGCTTCCGTCATCGTTGAGTCTGGTATGGATCTCTCCTCTGAACAGATGGCAGAACTGCGGG
>NZ_JBEZLR010000111.1:0-31764 GCF_040652275.1 Streptomyces sp. NPDC048275 | reverse complement strand
GCGCCGACGCCACCGCACCAGCCCGCGAGCCGTCAAACGCGTCCATGTCCACGCCTACAGAAAGAAACAACCCACCGAATCCACCACTCACCACCCTGACCCGCCCAACATCAAAATCCTCGCCGTTTCCTAACTACGTGGCATTGCCCTGTGGGGTTCCCCGGTCTCGTACCTGCAAGGTGCCGTCAGGCAGTTGAAACGGGGCCTGGAGCCACCGCTTCACATAGAGAATCACCCAACGGGCATCGGTGTGCGCTTCCACGGCCTTGATGATGAGGTCCCACCGGACGCTGTCGAAGAACTTCTGGACATCGAGATCGATCACCCAGTCCCTCTTCCAGCAGCGCTGACGGCAGCGTTCCACCGCATCCAATGCCGATCGTCCGGGCCGGTAGCCGTAGGAGTCCGCATGGAACACGGGCTCAACCCGTTCCATGAGATGCCTGGCCACTACGGTCTGGGCGATTCTGTCGGCCACCGTGGGCACGCCCAAGATTCTCACGCCGCCTTCAGGTGACGACTTGGGAATCTCCACCGCACGCACCGGCGGAGGAAAGTACGTCCCTGACGACATTCTGTTCCAGATTTTATAAAGGTTTCCCTTTAGATCCTTCTCGAAGTCCTCAATGGATCGACTGTCCACACCGGGCGCACCTCTGTTCGCTTTCACTCCTTCGTATGCCTCCCAGACTTCCCGCTTCGAAATGTCAAACGGCTTGCCTGATGACTTCAACGCGTCCATGAAGGTCCTCCCGGGAATCCCCGGTTGTCTAGATAAACAACGTCACGAATGGCCCGGCCCCTTCGCTTCACTCCCATTACAGGAGCTTCATCACTACTACGAGCCGGTCCGCCAGCGCGCCCCGCATCGGTACTCGATCCCTTGCGGTGTCCGCCACTTGGGACACTCCCTCTCGCCCACCCAAAGGCGGGGCGGTATCGAGGCACGCCTTCTCCTGTTCCATGCGAAAGCGGCAGATCGGGCTCACGTCGTCTACACGCCGGACACCACCTGGCCAGTAAGCGGATAACCGCCAGGCTCATCCCGGGGTAAGCTGAAGACCCCGGTTTTGATGCCATCTGTCTGCTTCACGACGCTTCAGCAACGATTCGCTTGCGCTCGTCTTCCCGATCCCCACCTGACGCCGTCACGGACGCCTTTTCCTCATCGCTCACCACGACAGTCTTTGGCTAACGCAGCATGAGGCGGTTTAGAGCCTCCCTCCGCAGGGCGACTCTGAAGGGCCAGACCTTCATCTCTCGCACAGCATCGATCCCAGAAACTGTCCTACAACCAGCTCCCTTTCACGTTCAGGACACAATCAGCCAACGCAGCAGGAGGCGGTTTGGAGCCTCCCTACGCGGGGGCGACTCCGAGGGGCCAAACCCTCATCATCTGTGCAGCACCATCCAGTTGCTACCGACCTACACCGGCAGCCCCTTTCCGTTCAGGACACACGAAGGCGGTCGCTTTTTTCAAGATCTCGATAGTCTTCGCCTGCTCGGCGGTCAGCTTCCGCAGCCGCTTCAGCTCCTCGTCCCGGTCAGCGGCACTCTGCCCGGCCCGCCCGGCGGCGGGGACCGATCCGGTGTCCTGGGCGGCGCGGGCCTTCTTCACCCAGCCCCGCAACGACTCCGAACTGACCCCGAGCTCCCGGGCGACCTCGGTCACCGTCCGGCCCGACGACCGCACGAGCTCGATCGCGTCCCGCTTGTACTCGTCCGAGTACCGATTCGTGTACTTGCTTCCCACCTGGCACTGCTTCCTCTGGGCTCTGACGTCCCAGTCTCCAGGTGTCCACGATCAAGGGGAAGCTTCAGTACCGACCCGGCCTCATCGACGGTCTTACCGCCAAGACCGGCCTCGACTTTCAACCGCCGTAACCTCAGCCATTGAAGATCTGTAGACAGGGAGCAATCAAAGGGGCATTTTGCAGCAGCTCACGCTCGGAATCATGTCGCAGACCCGCAAGGAAAACGAGCATCGTCTGCCCGTTCACCCCGCTCATTTCGACCGCATCGACGCCGGTCTCCGCAAGCGCATCTACCTCCAGGAAAACTACGGAGAGCATTTCGGCGTCCCAGACGGCCGGCTCACCCCGCTCGTCGCGGGCTTCCGCACGCGCGAGGAACTCATCGCCGACTGCGCTGTCATCCTGCTGGCCAAACCACTCCACGAAGACCTGGCAGAACTGCGCGAGGGTCAGGTCTTGTGGGGCTGGCCGCACTGCGTCCAGGACGAGAGGCTCACCCAGACCGCCATCGACCGGCGGCTGACGTTGATCGCCTTAGAAGCGATGAACCACTGGACCGGCAGCGGCGCCTTCAACCTGCACGTCTTCCACAAGAACAACGAGCTGGCCGGGTACTCCTCGGTCCTGCACGCCATGCAACTGACCGGCGTGACCGGCGACTACGGGCGGCGGCAGCGCGCCGTCGTCATCGGCTTCGGCGCGACCGCCCGCGGCGCAGTGACCGCGCTCAGCGCCCTGGGCGTGCACGACGTCGACGTGCTCACCGCGCGTGGCGTCACCGCCGTCAGCTCCCCGATCCACTCCGCACGGATCGTCCACTTCGACCACGACAAGGCCGACGACACCCTCGACCCGCGACGCAGTGTCGCCCTCACCGAGGACGGCCCCCTGCCGCTGGCCGAGTTCCTCGCCGGGCACGACATCATCGTCAACTGCGTGCTGCAGGACACCGACGCGCCGCTGATGTTCCTGATAGACGAGGACCTGTCCAAGCTGGCCCCCGGCACCCTGGTCATCGACGTCTCCTGCGACGAGGGCATGGGCTTCGACTGGGCCCGGCCCACCACCTTCACCGACCCGATGTTCACCGTCGGCGACCACGTCAGGTACTACGCGGTGGACCACAGCCCCTCCTACCTGTGGAACTCCGCGACCTGGGAGAACAGCGAGGCCCTCCTGCCCTATCTGGACGTCGCGCTCCAGGGCCCCGACGGCTGGGACTCTGACGACACGATCCGGCACGCCATCGAAATCCGCGGGGGCGTCGTCCAAAACCCCAAGGTGCTCGCCTTCCAGCACCGCACCGCAAAATACCCGCACGCCCACGAAGAGACCCGGGCGGCATCGCGGCCGTAGCCGGAGGGGCATCCGGTGTTCAGCCGTCCTCCGGCCATTGTCCCGAGCCGCCGCGCGGCGGGCGCATCGCGAAGGAGTGCGAATCCGGCTCGTCCGTAGAGCTCCGAGACACTCGGCGATCTTGTCCCGCTCGTCCGACGGGGACTGCGGTCCCGGATCCGGGGCGCGGCGTCCTGTGACGCCGCGGGCCTGATCCGTCGACTGTGGGGCGCGCGTCTGCTCGTACATCATCAAGTGCCGCTTTCCTGCGCGTCGTGCCGGATGTGCGGAGCGGCAAGGCTCTCAGCCATGCAGCTGGTCAACGCCCGGTGCCGGCCCGTGTCAACGCGATGCCGCTTGCGAACAGACGCGGTTGTGACACGGGCCGGAGTACGGTGAAAAGGACGAGGACTTTCCGTATGCCGGAACTGGGACCGGCCCGCCCCGGACTGTCGCCTCGTGTTCGGGTCCACCGGCCCACCTTCCTTCCGCAGCACGCCACCCGTCCTCAAAGGGCGGCCCGTAAATCCGGCCGCGCCATCCGCATCCAGGCCGAGGAGCCGCCGTCATCCACCTCTTCGAACGCCTCGGCTGGGTGCACGACGTGCGCCGGCCAAGTCCGGCCCGCGTCGCCGCCTGCCGCGCCGACATCAACTACTCATCTGCGTACGGAAGTTGGTAGGAGCTCTCATGGCCACCGCACTACAGCCCCCGTTTCCCTCCCATCCCCTCCTGCGCCTGCGCCTGGCACCGCACGGCGATATGCCCCGGCCGATCGACGGAGCGTGGTGGCCCCGTTCGTACGACCTGCTCGCCGAACTCCCCCGGCTGCTCGCCGGGTTGCCGCGCGGTTGGGGCCACATCACCAGCGTCACGGTCAGCGGGGCGACCTGGTCCGCGGTGCCCGGCCGGATGCTCGTCTCCAACCAGGTCGTACGGCTGCACAGGACCCTCACGGCATCCGCCGCGCACACCATCGTCCTGCTCGCGCCCGGCCAGGGCCGCTGGGACCTGCTGGTCGTGCCCCCGAATACGCCCGAGGAGGCCGCGGAACCGCTGATGGCAGCAGCGGCGGCGGACGGTCAGACGTGACGCGACCCATTCCGCCCGCTCGAGCCGGGCGGTAGTTGACGGGGGCTGCGCCTCGAACCGGTGGACCAAACGTGTCGCGGCAACGAGCTGTGGAAAGACGAGCGCCGCTGGCGGCCACGACGCCCGGTCGCTATGGATTCAGCTCCGCAGGCACCTGCGCTCCTGCGACCGCGAGCGTCGAGGGCTCACCGTTTTGTGCTGGTCTGGGATGCGAGGACGGCGGCTGCGGCCGATGCGACGGCGAGTGCGAGGAAGAGGGGCGGGTAGCCGCCGAGTGCCGTGGCGAGACTGGTTGCGGCCCACGGTGCAAGGGCGGCGGCGATGGTGGCAGGGGCGATGAGAAGGCCGGAGAGGCGGCCGTAGTGGGTAGCACCCCAACGGTCGGTGACGGCCGTCGCCTGAAGGAGTGTGAGGTTGCCGCGGACCATTCCCGCTGCGATGGCCAGGACGACGAGCAGCGGGATCGGGCCAGGCACGAGTGCAAGGGCTGTCGTCGTCGCGGCACCCGCGGCAACCAGGACGACGGTGCGGGTGGTTGTGCTCGAGTGGCGTGCGAGCCTGGCGTACAGCATGCGACCCAGGGTCTGTCCTGCGCCGCCCAGTCCGAGGGCCCATGCGGCTGTGGTCGGTCCGGCGCCGCGGTCCAACAGCAGGGACACGAGTGCGAAGACCACCGCATACATCGCGAAGCCGTTGAGGGCGAGGGCGGCGGCCAGGAAGAGGAAGGGGCGGCTGCGGGCAACCGGCGTGCCCACGGCGGTCTGTTGGGCGGAGTGTTGCGGTGCCGGGGGCCAGGGAGCTCGGAGTGCGAGCGCGTGGGCGGGGACGGTGATGGCGGCGAGGATCGCGGCGAGGACGGCGTAGGTGGTGCGCCAGCTGAGGTGTTCGGCGAGGGTGGCCGTCAGGGGTGCGAAGACGGTGGAGGCCAGGCCGCCGGCGAGGGTGACGATGGTGAGGACGCGGACGCGGTCCTCGCCCCACCAGCGGGTGAGGGCGGCGAAGGCCGGCTGGTAGAGGGTCGCGGCCATGGCCATGCCGGCGAGCAGCCACGCTCCGGTGAAGACGGCGAGGTTGGGGGCGTACGCGATGGCCAGCACGGCGGCAACGCCCAGGAGGGAGCCGGTCGTCATCACGGCGCGTGGGCCGCGTTCGTCCAGGATGCGGCCGACTGGGATACCGGCGAGGGCGGAGACGAGAAGTGCTGCGGAGAAGGCCGCGGTGGTCGTGGTGGTTGACCAGCCGGTGTCGGTGGTGATGCGGGCGTTCAGGACCGGGAAGGCGTAGTAGACGATTCCCCAGCTGGTGATCTGGGTGGCGCACAGGGCGGGCAGAACGGCGCGAGGCCGTGACCGGTCTCCCGTTCCGGTCACGGCCTCGCTGGTGTGGAGGTTGGTCATCGGCGGATCAGCAGCAGCCGCCCGCGACGGCCGGTTCCTTCGAGTCGGTGTCGGCCTCGGCCGGGCCGGTGCAGCAGGTGCTGCCCTGTTGCTTGGCCAGGGAGTCGGCGTCGGCCTTGACGACGTACACCTCCCAGGGTTCTTGGCCGGGGCCGTGGACCCAGACCTTGTCCTGGAGGGCGTAGCAGCAGGTGGTGTCGTTCTCCACATCGGTGGCCAGGCCGGCCTCGCCGAGGCGGGCGGTGGCGGCGTGGACCGCTTCGGTCGTCTCGACCTCGACGCCGAGGTGGTCCATGCGGGTCGCATCGCCTGCGGTGCCTTCGATGAGGACGAGCTTGAGCGGGGGCTCGGCGATGGTGAAGTTGGCGTAGCCGTCGCGGAGTTTGGCGGGCTCGGTGCCGAAGAGCTTGGTGTAGAAGGCAATGGACGCGGTGAGGTCGGGGACGCGGAGGGCGAGCTGTACGCGGGACATGGCGAGCCTCCTGCTGGATGGGCGGGATGAGGCGTCAGCAGCCGCCGGACGCGGCCGGGGCACCGATGCCGATCTGGAGGGTGGTGGGTGCGGCGCAGCATCCGCCGCCGGACTGCTCTGCGTTCTCCGGCTCGTCGAAGAGACCTGCTCCGCCGCAGACTCCGGTCTCCGGCAGGGTCAACTCGACGCGCTCGGCCGCCTCCTGGTCTCCTGCCAGGGAGGCGGCGATGGAGCGGACCTGCTCGTAGCCGGTCATGGCGAGGAAGGTGGGGGCGCGGCCGTAGGACTTCATGCCGACCAGGTAGACGTCCCGCTCCGGGTGGGACAGCTCGCCCGCGCCGTGCGGGTAGACGGTGCCGCAGGAGTGCACGTTGGGGTCGATGAGTGGGGCCAGCGCGGTCGGCGCCTGCAGGCGCTCGTCGAGGCCGAGGCGCAGTTCCGCGAGGAAGGACAGGTCGGGGCGGAAACCGGTCAGGACGATGACCTCATCGACCGGGTCGAGGCGGCGGCCGTCCTCCGCCACGAGTACCAGCTGCTCGCCGCTCTTCTCGACCGAGGTCGTACGGAAGCCGGTGACGGCGTCGGCGTGGCCTTCGTCCACGGCGGCCTTGGCGCGCAGTCCGAGTGCGCCGCGGGCGGGGAGCTCGTCGGCTTCGCCGCCGCCGAAGGTGGAGCCGCCGATGCCGCGCCGCAGGATCCACGTGGCATGCGTGCCGGGGGCGTCCTTGGCGAGGTAGGCGAGGGCGGTGAACGCGGAGGCGCCAGAGCCGATCACGGCGGTGCGCTTGCCCGCGTAACGGGCGCGTACGGCCGGGTCCTTGAGGTCGGGGACGCGGTAGGAGATGCGGTCGGCTGCGGTGCGCTCGCCGAGGGCGGGCAGGCCTTCGCCGCCGATCGGGCTGGGGTCGGACCAGGTGCCGGAGGCGTCGATGACGGCGCGGGCGGTGATCCGCTCTTCGGTGCCGTCGGCGTTGAAGAGGTGGACGGTGAAGGGCTGCTGCTCGCGGTCGGCGTCCACGACCCGGTCGCGGCCGAGGCGGGAGACGCCGGTGACGCGGGCGCCGAAGCGGACCTTGTCTCCCAGGACGTCGGCCAGCGGCTTCAGGTACTGCTCGGCCCAGTCGCCGCCGGTCGGGTACGCCGAGCCGTCGGGGCGCACCCAGCCGGTCGGCGCGAGCAGCTTCTCGGCGGCGGGCGCGGTGACCTCGGCCCAGGGGAGAACAGCCTCACGTGCGCCCACTCCCGTACGGCGGTCCCGGCGGAAGGGCCGGCTTCCAGCACCAGCGGCTCGATGTCGCGCTCGAGGAGATGAGCGGCGGCGGCCAGGCCGACGGGGCCGGCCCCGATGACCACGACGGGCAGCTGGTCGGTGGTGGGCACGCTGTTGATGAACACAGCCACGGCGATCCCCTTTTGCTTTGATATCCGTCAATCTCTTGCTCAGCCAGCATGGCACCTGATTCGATGAGCGTCAACATAGACATTCGTCGAATCTGGAGATCGCTTGTGGAGCGCGTTGACGTCGCGGTGATCGGGGGCGGTCAGTCCGGGCTGGCCGCAGCCCACAGCCTGCGGGCTCGGGGCCTGGAGCCGGTGGTGCTGGAGGAGTCCGAGCAAGCGGCAGGGTCGTGGCCGCGCTACTACGACAGCCTCACTCTTTTCTCTCCCGCCAGGTACAGCTCCCTGCCGGGCATGCCCTTCGGCGGGGACCCGGACCGCTACCCGCATCGGGACGAGGTCGTCGCCTATCTGCTGCGGTATGCCGACCGCATGGACGCCGACATCCGCCCCCGGACACGGGTGCGCGAAGTACGCGCCGCCGACGGCGGGTTCACGCTCGGCCTGGAGGGCGGCGGACGGCTGTCCGCCCGTGCGGTGGTCGCGGCGTCGGCACCTTCGGCCGGCCCCACCGCCCCGAGCTGCCCGGCCTGGACGGCTTCACCGGCACGGTGCTGCATACGGCCGACTACCGCTCGCCCGAGCCGTTCGCCGAGCAGCGTGTCGTGGTCGTCGGGGCCGGGAACTCCGCGGTGCAGATCGCTGCCGAACTCGGCGAGCGGGCACGAGTGACCCTCGCATCCCGGCACCCGGTTCGCTTCGCCCGTCAGCACACCCTCGGCCGGGACCTGCACTGGTGGCTGACCCGCACCGGTCTCGACACGCTGCCCGTGGGGAGGTTCCTGCGCACCCCGCCGACCCAGCTGGTCATCGACGACGGCCGCTACCGGGCCGCCGTCACGGCGGGGGCGCCGGACAGGCGCCCGGTCTTCACCGGCGTGGACGGCGCCAAGGTCACCTGGGCCGACGGAAGCAGGGAGGTGGTCGACGCGATCCTGCTGGCCACCGGTTACCGACCCGACCTGGGCTACCTCGCCCCTCTTGGCGCGCTCGACGAGCGCGGCCACCCGCGCCACCGTGAGGGCGTATCACTCACGCACCCCGGTCTGGCGTACGTCGGGATGGAGTGGCAGCGCAACCTGTCATCGAACTCCCTGCGCGGTGTGGGCCGGGACGCAGCCCGTATCGCCCGCCGCCTGGCGGCCCACCTGGCCTCCAGCTGAGACGGAGCCTGCACAGCCTCGCCGCTCTGGTTCGACATGTGTCAACATAGACGTATGTCGAACGTCCAGGTGCTGCCACTGCTCGAACCCGAGGCTCCCGACGCCGCTGCGCCATGCTGTCCGCCCCTCACCGAGCGGCCGCTGACGGCCGAGGAGGCCGAGCGGACCGCCGCGATGTTCAAGGCGCTCGGCGACCCGGTCCGCCTGCGCCTGTTCTCGCTGGTCGCCTCGCACGAGGGCGGCGAGGCGTGCGTGTGCGACATCTCCGACGTGGGCGTCTCGCAGCCGACGGTCTCCCACCACCTGAAGAAGCTCAAGGAGGCCGGCCTGCTGACCTCCGAGCGGCGGGGCACCTGGGTGTACTACCGCGTCGAGCCGTCCGTGATGGCCGCCATGGGGCAGATGCTCGCGACCTGGGGGTGATCCCCTGGCCGGCTATCCCCTGGCCGGCTAGGACCGCCGGACGGCGGTGAGCAGGCCGCCGAGAGCGAGCAGCATCCACGCCGCGAGATAGGCGAAGGCGGCGGTCGGAGACACCGCGCTCCACAGGATGCCCGCGACGGCGGATGCGGCGAGGTTCCCCAACGACTGCACGGTGGCCAGCAGGCCGAATGCCGAGCCGCGCAGGTCCTCGGGGGCCAGCGTGGCCACCGCGGAGTGCTGGGCGGTCTCCACCGCGCCGATCCCGACGCCGGCCAGGACGAACGGGATCGCCAGCACGGCAACGACCGTGCCACCGGCGGCGAACAGCCCGTAGGCGGTGGCGAACGCCGCGACTCCCGCCGCCAGGACGAGGAGCGGTCCGCGCGGTCCGAGCCGGTCGGCCAGGCGCCCCGCCGGAACCGAGGCGACGGTCGCGGCGATGTTGTACGCCGTGTAGAGACCGAGCGCGATGGTGGTCGCCGTCTTCGTGCCGTGGTCGGGGGTGAGCAGTTCGGTGGCCCGCAGGATGAGCAGGGTCGCGGCGACGTTGCCCACTTCGAAGGCAGCCACGGCCCCCATCAGCCGGCCCAGCTCACCGCGCAGGACGGGCCGTACACGGATGCGCAGCGGCACCTTGTCCCTGCGCGTCGGCGTCGGGGTGTGGCGGATGGCGTAGATGATCGCGGCGGCGGCCAGCAGCCCCGGGATCACCGAGAGCCCGATGGCCCACTGCACACCGAGCCAGGCCACCAGGCCCAGAGCGAGCAGGGGCCCGAAGATCGCGCCGAGGTTGTCCATCATCCGCTCGAAGCCGTACGCCCGCCCGTACGCCTTCGCCGGGACGATGTCCGCGAGCAGGGCGTTGCGTGCAGGTACGCGCAGGCCCCGCGCGGTCCAGGCGGCGGCCCGCAGCACGCCGACCTGCCATACGGAGGTGGCCCCGCCGATCGCCGCGCCGAGCACGGCGGTGGTGGCGTAGCCGCCGACCGCGACCGTACGGCGGCGGGCTGGATCGTCGGCCAGAACGCCGCCGCCAAAGCGGGCGGCCCCGGCGAGCGCGTCCGAGACGCCTTCGATCGCGCCCAGCGCCGCGGCCGGCGCGCCGAGCGTGGAGGTCAGCAGCGACGGCAGCAGGGCGGTGGGGATCTCATGGCCGACGTCCGCGAGGAGACTGGCGGAGCCGATACCCCGCACCCCGGGTGTCAGCCACCGTTCCTGCTCGGAGGCCGCGGACTGATCGGGAGCCGGGGTCGTGGTCATGGTGGGCAGTCTTCAGCCCGCAGGGCCTGGTCCGCGAGTGGACAAAAGCACGATCTTCGCGGCGCTATCCGCCGGCCAGCGCTGCTGGCGGCGCGGCACCCACCGCTGCGTCCCGGGCAGCAGTCCGTACACCACTGGCCGCTGTTTGAGATCTCGGCCAAGGAGTAGGGAATCGCGGAGATCCGGAGGGACGTCGCCCCGTACGGGCCTTGTCCCTATAAGGTGTAAAGAACGCGTCAAGACGAGCGAGGTGTGCCGGGAAGTCTGGTCGGCGATAGGGACCACTGTGTCCGTTTCGCTGATCAGCTGGAGGCACCACTGATGTCCGCCGCCCCCGTGAGCGTCCCGTCTTCCTCGGCTTGCTGCCCTGGCCCGAGCGAACGGCGGTGGCCCGGGCCCTGCGCACCGAGACGGTCGGTGGCCTGGTACTGCTGGCAGCCGCGGTGGTAGCACTGGGCTGGGCGAACTCCCCCTGGAGTACGAGCTACGAGACGGTCCGCGACTTCCACTTCGACATACCCGCGCTCGGGCTGGATCTGTCGGTGGGGCACTGGACGTCCGACGGGCTGCTGAGCGTCTTCTTCCTCGTGGCGGGGATCGAGCTGAAGCGCGAGCTGGTGGTCGGCGAACTGCGCACCCCGGCCGCTGCTGCTCTGCCGGTGGTCGCCGCGGTGTGCGGGATGGCGGTGCCCGCCGCGCTCTACGCGGCAACCGCGTCGGCCGGCGCCGGTTCCCCGGCAGGCTGGGCGGTGCCGATGGCCACGGACATCGCCTTCGCCCTGGCGGTGCTGGCCGTGCTCAGCACGCACCTGCCCGCAGCCCTGCGGGCCTTCCTCCTCACCCTTGCGGTCGTCGACGACCTGGGCGCGATCCTCATCATCGCGGCGTTCTTCACCGCCGACCTGAACCTGCCCGCCCTGGGCGGGGCGTTCGCCGGACTCGTCGTCTTCTATCTCCTCCAGCGGTTCCGGGTCCGCGGCTGGTGGTGGTACGTCCCGCTGGGCGTGGCGATCTGAGCGCTGATGTACAACGGCGGCGTCCACGCGACGGTGGCCGGCGTGGCGATGGGGCTGATCCTGCGGACCCGGCGCGACACGGCGGCGCCGGGCCGCAAGAAGGAGGTTGCCTCGCCCGGCGAGTGGACCGAGCACCTGCTGCGCCCCGTCTCAGCGGGCATCGCGGTGCCGCTGTTCGCCCTGTTCGCAGCCGGGGTGAGCATCACGCTTCCCATGCTCGGGGAGGTGTTCACCCGGCCCGAGCCGCTGGGCGTCGTACTGGGCCTGGTACTCGGCAAGACGGTCGGTATCTTCGCGGGCACCTATCTGGCCGCCCGGTACACTCGCGCCCGCCTCAACCCCGATCTGGCCTGGGCTGATGTGTTCGCGCTCGCGGTGCTGGCCGGGATCGGGTTCACCGTCTCCTTGCTGATCGGGGAACTGGCCTTCCCCGACCCCGCCGCCGCCGAACCGGTCAAGGCCGCCGTCCTGGCCGGCTCCCTGATCGCCGCCGCCCTGGCCGCGGTACTCCTCAAACGACGCGACCGTATCTATCGCAGGCTGTGGGAGGCGGAGAACGTGGACGAGGACGCGGACGGCATCCCCGATGTCTACCAGCGCGACCGCGACGGTGTGGCGTGACCGCCCGTCGCCGGACTCTGCTGGCAGCAGGAGCGTGGCTGCTGACGACCGCAGTGTTGGTCTGGACCGGCACCCGCGTCGAACCGTCCTGGGCCCAGCTCCTGTGCCTGATCGCAGCCGCCGCAGCGTTGCGGACCGCCCTGCACACCGCCCGGCCCCTGGCCCGCACCGCCGTCTCGTCCAAGGCACAGGAGCGGCGGCGGGCGGTCGTCCATCTGCACGGAGAAATCAACGCCACGACCGCTGGGCGTGCGAGGCGTCAGGTGGCCGACGCTCTCGCAGGGGGCCCGGCCGCCCTGGAGGTCGACCTGACGAAGGTCAGCGTCCTGACCCGCGACGGCACCCGGGTGTTCTTCGACGCCGTGTCCGCGGCCCGGTCGGCCGACGTGCCCGTGGTGATCACCGGCGCCAACACCCAGGTGAGAAGCACCCTGCACACCATCGGCCTGGACCGTCTCCTGCACTACACCAACGAAGCCTGAGCACGACATTCCGCGCCGTCACCGACCGTGCCGGAGAGGTGTCGTGATGGCCTGCGTCTACAAGAGCGCGAGCGGCCAGCAGCAGGTGCGTGACTGGTGCACGCGCCGGATCGACGCATGGGACGTGGCGCACCGGCGCTGGGAGGTACCGACGGCGACGGGGGCGACCAGTGTGGTTGCCGTCGGCCCGGAGCCTGTTGGTGGAGTGCCGAGCGTGGTACTGGTGCCCGGCACCAATATGAAGGTCTGCCTGGGCATGGCCGAGGCCCTGGCGGCACGGTGGCACACCGTGATCCTGGACGCCCCCGGCCACCCGGGTCTCAGCGCCGGCTGGCCCCGACGTCTTCCGGCTCCTGATCGCCGCCCTGCTGCTGCCGCTCGGCCTGTGCCTGTGCCTGCGCACCCTCACCCCAGCACGCCATCGGCCGCCGCGGCGGCAGGCAAGTTGACCCCGCACGCTCACCGGCCTCGCCCTGGTGGTCGGAGTGGTCGGCGGCATCTACGGCATCGGCGGGGGCTCCCTCCGCGGCCCGATCCTCGCCGGACGCGGCCTGCCCGTCGCTCGCGTCGCCCCGGCCGCGCTCGCCGCCACCTCCGTCGTCGGCGCCGCCACCTACGCCGTGCTGTCGCTCGGCAGTACCGGAGACGTCGTCCCCGACTGGTGGCTCGGGCTGGCCTGCGGCACAGGCGGCCTGATCGGCGGCTACCTCGGCGCACGCCTCCAGCCACGACTGCCCGAACGAGCCCTACGGATTCTGCTCGGCGATCTCGCGGGCCGCTTCGCGGGCAGGACGTCCGACGCCGATGAGGGTGGCGGATGCGGGGCCGGTCCAGTCGCCGTAGCCGAGCAGGTGCACGCGCGGCTCGTCCATGGCTCGCGTTCCCTCGGTGGCGATGTGGCCTCGAACCCCGCGAAGTCCCAGGGGTTCCAGGTGGGAAAGTGCCGGTCGGAAGCCGGTGCACCAGATGATCGCATCGGCCGGCGCCCGCATGCCGTCGGCCCAGACGACTCCGTAGCGGTCGAGGCATACGAACATGGGTGCCGCCTTCAGCCGTCCGGCGTCGCGGGCCTCCCGTACGAGCGGTACGGCGACGATGTCGCCCAGTGACGCGACACCGCCGGTGTCGGTGCGGCCCTCTTCGAGGGCACGGAGGCGGGCGGTGGCCACGTCGAACAGGACGCGCCCGTCGATGTCGTCTGCCAGGAAGCGCGGCGGACGCTGAGTCACCCAGGTCAGGTCCGTATCGCAGGCGAGATCGGCGGCGATCTGGGCGCCGGAGTTGCCGCCGCCCACCACGATCACGCGCTGGCGTGCGAAGTCGGCGGGGCTTCGGTAATCCACCGTGTGCAGTTGGCGGCCCCCGAAGGCCGCTTGGCCGGGGACGGCGGGGAGGAAGGGCCGCCACCAGGTGCCGGTAGCGCTGATCACCGAGTGGGCGTGCCAGGGGCCGGAGTCGGTTTCCACGCGGAGAAGTTGTCCGTCCCGGTGGACACGGAGGACGCGCAAAGGCCGCTCGACGGGCAGTTCGTAGCGCTTCTCGTAGTCGGTGAGGTACTGCACCACGTGTTGCACGTCGGGGTAGGTCTGGCCGGTCTGCGCGGGCATGAGGCGGCCGGGCAGGGAGGAGTACGCGGCCGGGGAGAACAGCCGGAGCGAGTCCCAGGCGTGCTGCCAGGCGCCGCCCGGCGCGGCCTGGGCATCGAGGATGACGAACTCCAGGCCGAGGCGGCGCAGGTGGTAGCCGGCGGCGAGCCCGGCCCGGCCGCCGCCGATCACCACCACCTGCGTTGTGTGGCTCATTCGGCCGATCGTCCGGGCATGAAGATCAGGGCCACCAGGGCCAGTCCGACCACGCCGCCGACCAGTTGCATGCCGATGAACCCTGCCAGCGAGCCCGGCGCGATGCCCGCGAAGGTGTCGGTGAAGGCGCGGCCGATGGTCACCGCCGGGTTGGCGAAGGACGTCGACGACGTGAACCAGTAGGCGGCGCCGATGTAGGAGGCGACGGCCACGGGCGCGAACCGCAGCCGGTCGGCACGCGCCAGGCCGAAGATCAGCAGGACCAGGCCGGCGGTAGCGACGATCTCGCCGAGGAGCAGGTGTCCGGCGGAGCGGTCGTGTGTGGACCACTTCACCAGCGGTTCGGCGAACATCGCATCCGCCAGGATCGCCCCTGCGATCGCGCCGACGATCTGCGCGGGGACGTAGATGGTCACCTCGCGCAGGGTGACGCCGGCGCCGCCGCGGCGGGCGGTCCACCACTCGGCCAGCGTGACGACAGGGTTGAAGTGCGCGCCGGAGACAGGGCCGAGCAGCAGGATCAGGATGCCGAGGCCGAAGACGGTGGCCGTGGAGTTGGCCAGCAGCTGCAGGCCGACGTCCTTGGTGAGTTCGGTGGCCTGGATGCCGGAGCCGACCACGACCGCCACCAGCAGGGCGGTGCCTATGAGTTCGGCGGCGGCCCGGGCGACCAGAGGAGTACGCGACGGAGTGGCACCCGGCGCGGACCCGACAGAGGCGGATGCTGGAGCGCCTGTCGCGGACTCCGCGGTCGGGGCGGCTTCGGCAGCGGTCATGGGCAGGCCCTCTTGTTCTCGGCGGCGGTGCGCGCGGACTCGGCCAGGTCGGCGAACTGGCCGGCGAGCTGGGCGATGACGTCGGACTTGAGCCGGTAGTAGGTGAACCGGCCGCACGGCTCCGTCTCGACGACCCCGGCCTCGCGCAGCACTCTCAGGTGGTTGGAGAGGTTGGTCTGCCGGGCACCGGTCTCCTCCACCAGGTGGGTGGTGCACAGCATCTCTTTGGCGAGCAGGGTCACGATCTGGAGCCTGATCGGGTCGGCCAGAACCCGGATCAGATCAGTGTCGACTGACGTCATCATGGACTGATACTGTCACATCAGTGGTGGCTGACACCACCAGGTGCTGATGTCATTCGCACCTGATGCCGTCGTGAGACAAGAGAGACCTCTGATGTCCGACAAGCCCTCCGTGCTGTTCGTCTGTGTCCACAACGCCGGCCGGTCCCAGATGGCCGCCGCGTGGCTGACCCACCTGGCCGGGGACCGCGTCGAGGTCCGCTCCGCCGGCTCCAACCCGGGCGCGGGCGTCAACCCGGCCGCCGTCGAGGCCATGCGCGAGGTCGGCATCGACATCTCCGCCGAGGTCCCGAAGATGCTCACCGTGGACGCGGTGAAGGAGTCGGACGTCTGCATCACCATGGGCTGCGGCGACACCTGCCCGGTCTTCCCCGGCAAGCGGTACCTGGACTGGCAGCTGGAGGATCCGGCTGGCCAGGGCGTCGAGGCCGTGCGTCCGATCCGGGACGAGATCAAGGTGCTGGTCGAGGGCCTGATCAAGGAGATCGCGCCGGAGCCCCAGGCATGAGCACGAGCACCGGCACGAGTCCGGAGATACGCAACGTCATCGTCATCGGCTCCGGACCCGCCGGATACACCGCAGCCCTCTACACCGCCCGCGCCTCGCTGAAGCCGCTGGTCTTCGAGGGCGCAGTCACGGCCGGCGGCGCGCTGGCGCAGACGACCGAGGTGGAGAACTTCCCCGGCTTCCGCGACGGCATCATGGGCCCGGAGCTGATGGAGAACATGCGCGCCCAGGCCGAACGCTTCGGCGCCGAGCTCGTCCCCGACGACATCGTCGAGGCCGACCTCACCGGCACGGTCAAGACCGTCACCGACAGCGCGGGTACGGTCCACCGGGCGAAGGCCGTCATCGTGGCGACCGGCTCGCAGCACCGCAAGCTCAATCTCCCGGGCGAGGACGCACTGTCCGGCCGTGGTGTGTCGTACTGCGCGACCTGCGACGGCTTCTTCTTCCGCGAGCACGACATCGTGGTCGTCGGCGGCGGCGACACGGCGATGGAGGAAGCCACCTTCCTCTCCCGCTTCGCCCGCTCCGTGACGATCGTCCACCGCCGCGACACCCTGCGGGCCTCCAAGACCATGCAGGACCGCGCCTTCGCCGACCCGAAGATCTCCTTCGCCTGGAACAGCGAGGTCGCCGAGATCCACGAGGCCAGCGGCAAACTCGCCGGGCTCACCCTGCGCGACACCGTCACCGGCACGACCTCCCACCTCCCGGCCACCGGCCTCTTCGTCGCCATCGGCCACGACCCGCGCACCGACCTGGTCACCGGCCAGCTCGACCTGGACGACGAGGGCTACCTCAAGGTCGCCTCGCCCTCCACACGAACGAACATCCCCGGCGTCTTCGGCGCGGGTGACGTGGTCGATCACACCTACCGGCAGGCGATCACCGCGGCGGGCTCCGGCTGTGCGGCGGCCCTCGATGCCGAACGGTACCTCGCCGCCCTGAGCAACGCCGAAGCTGCGGGCGAGCCGGTCGCGGCCGCCCGCTGATCGTCTTCTGGAGCACCATCATGGCCCTTAAGAACGTCACCGACGCCTCCTTCGAGCAGGACGTGCTCATCAGCGACAAGCCGGTCCTGGTCGACTTCTGGGCCTCCTGGTGCGGCCCCTGCCGACAGCTCGCCCCCTCGCTGGAGGCGATCGCCGCCGAGCACGGCGACAAGATCGAGATCGTCAAGCTCAACATCGACGAGAACCCGGCCATCGCCGCCCGCTACGGCGTGATGTCCATCCCAACGTTGCACCTCTACAAGGGCGGCGAGGTCGTGCAGACCAACGTGGGCGCCAAGCCGAAGGCCGCGCTGGATCGCGAACTCGCCGGCCACCTCACCTGATGCGCGACGCCGGTGGGGCGCCCCCAACACCCCCACCGGCCTATCTCTTTCTTCCTCTCCGACAGATCTGACGGAGGTATCCCGGTGGCCAGCAGACGCATCGTCGCCATCGGCGGCAGCGACGCCGGCATCAGCGCGGCCCTGCGCGCCTGCGAGCTGGATCCCGACGGTGAGGTCACCGTGGTGGTGGCTGACGCCTACCCGAACTTTTTCCTCTGCGGCATCCCGTACTACGTCTCCGGCGAGGTCGGCCACTGGAGCGACCTGGCCCACCGCACCCTGGCGGACCTGAAGGCCACCGGCATGCAGGTCCGCACCGACACCCTCGTCACCGCCATCGACGTGCCCGGCAAGCGGCTGGCCGTGCGCGACGCCGACAGCCACACTGATGAACTGCCGTACAACGCACTGATCGTGGGCACAGGTGCGGTCAGCGTCCGCCCGCCGATCGAGGGGCTGACCGGCCCGGACGCACTCGGTCCAGGCGACGGCGTGCACTTGCTCCACAGCATGGGCGACACCTTCCAGATCATGCAGACCCTCGCCGCACGCCGCCCCAAGTCGGCCATCGTGATCGGCGCGGGCTACATGGGGCTGGAGATGGCCGAAGCCCTCACCACCCGCGGCCTGACCGTCACCCAGATCGAAGCCCTGCCCGAGGTCCTGCCCACCGTCGATGCGGAACTCGGCGCTCTGATCCACGCCGAACTCGACCACCACGGCGTGGAAGTGCTCACCCGCACCCAGGTCACCGCGATCACCCGCGACCCCTCAGGCAGCCTGCTCCATGACCGGGCCAGCGGCCCGTCGGGCAAGACCTTCACCCGTGGTGCGGACCTCGTCCTGGTCGTGGTCGGCGTACGCCCCGACACCGCCCTCGCCGCCACCGCCGGAGCCCAACTCGGTGTTAAGGCCGCGATCGACGTCGACGAGGACCGCATCCCAGGGGGAGCCGAGGGGTGGGACCTACCTGCGCCTGCGCGTACAGGCCCTGGCCGACACCATGCCGACTCCCCTGCGTACGGCGCCCCGCATGGTGTTCGTCTGCACCCACAACTCCGCCCGCTCACACCTCGCCGCCGCCCTCTGGAAGCGCCACAGCACCGTGCCGACCGCCTCGGCAGGAACTCAGCCCGCCCCCCGAGTCCACCCCCGTGCCGTCGCGACCGCACGCAAACACGGCCTCTCCCTGGCAGCCGCCCGCACCTCCCACATCGACGAGACGCTCCGTCCGGACGACCTCGTGGTCGCCGTCTGCGACAACGCTCACGGGTCAATACAGCTAGGCCACCGGGTCCCCGACCGCCTGCAGTGGTCGGTACCCGACCCCACCCGCACCGGCACCGACGACGCCTTCGCCGACGCCCTGAATCATCTCGCCGACCGGATCGACCGGCTGGCTCCCGCCGTCCGCCCTCCTGGAGGCAGCGATGACTGAGACCGCGCCCGTCCCACACCGCATCCTGAGCATCGACCAGCAACTCGCCCTTCGCACCGCCGCCACCCACCTCAGCCGCGAGTTCGACGGCGTCTTCGGCCAGGAGACCATCGAACGCTTCCTGCACACCAGCTACGACCAGTTCGCCGGCCGCAGCACCATCCCAAACTTCCTCCCGCTCATCGCCGAACGGTTCGCCCGCCAGCGCCTGCGCGCCCTGGCCAAGGTCGAGGGCCACTCCACCGACGGCAAGCCCGTCGTGCTCTTCCTCTGCGTCCACAACGCCGGCCGCAGCCAGATGGCCATGGGCTTCTTCCAGCACCTCACCGGCGATGGCGCCGTCGCCTGGTCCGGTGGCTCCGAACCCGGATTCGAGGTCAACCCCGCCGCCATCGCCGCGATGAGCGAGCGCGGCATCGACATCTCCCGCGAGTTCGCCAAGCCCTGGACCGACGAGATCGTCCGCGCCGCCGACGTCGTCGTCAGCATGGGCTGCGGCGACGCCTGCCCGGTCTTCCCCGGCAAGCGCTACCTCGACTGGACCCTGGACGACCCGGCGGGCAAGACGGTCGACGACGTCCGCCCCATCCGCGACGACATCGAGCGCCGCGTCCGCGGACTCCTCGACGACCTCGGCGTCCCGGCACAGATCTGACTGCGGACATGGGTACGGCGGCCGGCCCACGACTCGTTTACGCCAACTGCACAGCGCCTGACGCAACGGGGGTCTCGAGCCGGGACGCATCGGCCAACCGGCCAAGGCCATGATCACGACATCACCCGGCCATGGCCACGCTGGACGCGGACAAAACAGGAGCGCCCGTGGGGGCGGCGGGCGGGAGGCCCGAAGCCTCCTCGCCGGGTTGGGCAAACGGGCGGTTCGGTCTCCGCGGAGGCCGTATCGCCCGCATCGCCCGTACTCTTCGTGGTGTCTACGGCGTCACATAGCGGGCGCCGAACCACTGGAGGCAACACCCCGTGCTGATTGCTCAGCGTCCGTCCCTGACCGAAGAGGTCGTCGACGAGTTCCGCTCCCGGTTCGTGATCGAGCCGCTGGAGCCGGGCTTCGGCTACACCCTCGGCAACTCCCTGCGTCGCACGCTCCTCTCCTCGATCCCGGGTGCGGCGGTCACGTCCATCCGCATCGACGGCGTCCTGCACGAGTTCACCACCGTGCCGGGCGTCAAGGAGGACGTCACCGACCTGATCCTCAACATCAAGCAGCTGGTCGTGAGCAGCGAGCACGACGAGCCGGTCGTGATGTACCTGCGCAAGCAGGGCCCGGGTCTCGTCACCGCCGCCGACATCGCGCCCCCGGCCGGTGTCGAGGTCCACAACCCCGACCTCGTCCTCGCCACGCTCAACGGCAAGGGCAAGCTGGAGATGGAGCTGACCGTCGAGCGCGGTCGCGGCTACGTCTCCGCCGTTCAGAACAAGCAGGTGGGCCAGGAGATCGGGCGCATCCCGGTCGACTCCATCTACTCGCCGGTTCTCAAGGTCACGTACAAGGTCGAGGCGACCCGTGTCGAGCAGCGCACCGACTTCGACAAGCTGATCGTCGACGTCGAGACCAAGCAGGCCATGCGTCCCCGTGACGCCATGGCCTCCGCCGGTAAGACCCTGGTCGAGCTGTTCGGGCTCGCCCGCGAGCTCAACATCGACGCCGAGGGCATCGACATGGGCCCGTCCCCCACGGACGCCGCCCTTGCCGCTGATCTGGCGCTGCCGATCGAGGAGCTGGAGCTCACCGTTCGGTCGTACAACTGCCTCAAACGTGAGGGCGTCCACTCGGTGGGTGAGCTTCTGGCACGTTCCGAGGCGGACTTGATGGACATCCGCAACTTCGGCGCGAAGTCGATCGACGAGGTCAAGGCGAAGCTGGCCGGCCTGGGCCTGGGCCTCAAGGACAGCCCGCCCGGATTCGACCCCACGGCTGCGGTCGACACCTTCGCCACCAACGACGCGGACACGAGGTTCGTCGAGACCGAGCAATACTGAACGCTCTTCGCCGCCCTCCCAGGCCAGTGTGCCCGGGCGTATTCGGTCGCGAAGACATACCAGCTCAGCTGCGACGGCCCCCGGGACCCGTGAGGGGAGCTGCTGCTCTGGGCCAGGCCGATGGGATGGCCCGCACCAGCTCCGCACCGAACTCGCCCGCCAAATACGCGACTGTGCTGCCGCCGTCCGGCCGTCCATCACCGTGCGGCTGCGCCGGGGATCGGTCCACAGGCTGTTCGGGCTCCGGTGCAGCGCCGTGGTGCTCCTTCGGGTCCATACCCGCCGTCCGCGCCGCCGACGTCGTCAGCATAAGCTGCGGCGACGCCTGCCCCGTTTTCCCCGGCAAGCGCTACCTCGACTGGACCCTCGACGACCCCGCCGGCACGTCGCCGAAGCCGCCAAGGCCCGCAGCGGCCCCTCCGGCCCGTCCGCTTACGTCGCCGCAGCGGTTGCCCGCCAGATCGAGCGCGACAACCTCAACGAGCTCATCGCCCGTCGCCGAAGCCGAACACGGACCCGTCACGGACCGAGGAGATCCAGGCCCTGCGTGACCAGCTCCACCAGGCCCGCGACGAGCAGGCCGCGGGCGGAGCGAACGCCGCGTGAGCCGCTCCCCCGCCGTCTCCGGCGGCACTCTCGTACTGGACAGCGAGGGACTGGCCAAGGCGGTCCTCCGCGACCGGACCGTCACCGCCTGGCTCGTCCTGGCCCGCGCCGACGATCTACAGGTGATGACCTCCGCGGCCACCCTGGTGAAAGTCGTCCACCCGCGGATCAACCGCCCCGCGCTGGAGTGGCCCCTCTCCCGCCTCGTCGTGGAACCGCTGACCGAACCCCTCGCCCGCCACGCCGCCGCCCTCCTCGCCGACGCCGGCCTGCACGGCCACAAGTACGCCATCGACGCAATGCTCGGTGCCACCGGCCTCGCTGCACCCGGACCGGTCACGATCCTCACCTCGGACCCCGAGGACCTGACCGCGCTGTGCAGCGGACGGATCACCGTGATCAAGGTCTGATCCAGCTCCCTCCCAATCACGACGCGCCACTGCGGTCACGGCTTCGCCCGACGCGACTGGTCCAAACCGGGCGTCTGTAGACGCACAGGAACCCTTCCATGTCCTGGCTGTTGAGGGACTCCGCAGTCCAACCGAAGGGGCAGGCTCCCCCGGCACTCGGCAGCTCCCTCGGGGTATGGCAATCGTCTGGATCCGCAGCGTGACGCGCCAAAAGCCAGGGAACGATGTCGTACAACTCGACAATGGGAAGGTGCAGCAATGGACGCTGGGGTGGCTGCTCTGCTGGGTACAGCCGTGGGAGGACTCCTCGGAGCAGGAAGGACCTTGGGAGCAGCCGCCCTGACGGGACGGTCTCAGGGACGCAGTCAGCACCCGCAATGGCGACGCCAGGGGGCGCAGTTGTTCCGCCGCGGCGGACGATTGCGTCCCGTGAAGTGCTGGCCAAGTGTTGAGGCCATGGAGCAACGACCCACCAGCGCTTGCGTTTCCGTGTGCCGTCAGTCACATCAATGCAGGTCACGCGCGATGTGCGCGGAAAGGCGGCGCTCTGACCGCTTCATACCAGCCGACGCTCTATCGACGGGTGTGTTATCCGGTGGTCGGGGGGATTATGGAAGTCCAAGCGCCTGCTGACGCAGACGGCCCGCGCTCCAGGCCGGCGGATGTGGCCCGGTGCCGGCCGGCGGAAGGAGTGCCGCGATGAGCGGAGCCGAATGGTCTCCCGCGGACCTCGACTGGTCGGGCACCCGCCGGGAGGATGAACCATCGCCGCCGAGCGGGCTGATGAGCTTTCTCGCTGTCGCGGCGGTGCTGCTGGACGCCGAGGGACGGATCGTCCTGTGGAGCCCCCAGGCCGAGGAACTGTACGGCTACACAGCCGACGAAGCACTCGGGCAGTACGCCGCCCGGCTGCTCGTCCACGAGGAGCACTTCGACTGGGTGATCAAGAAGTTCGCCGAGGTCATGGAGACCGGCCAGAGCTGGGGCGGTACCTTTCCCGTCCGGTGCAAGGACGGCAGCACACGGCCCGTGGAGCTGCGCAACATGCGGCTGCTCGACGACCGCGGCGGCTTCTACGCCCTGGGGCTCGGCACGGACTCCTCCACGTTGCGTGAGCTGGAGCGGGACGTCGCCCTGTCCACCCGGCTGATCTCCCAGTCTCCCATCGGGATTGCGATCTTCGACACCGATCTGCGCTACGTGGCCGTCAACCCCGCTCTGGAGCGCATCCACGGCATCCCCGCGACGGAGCACCTCGGCCGCCGCTACCGCGAGATCATGACCGCCACGGAATTCGATGCGGTCGAAGCCGCGCTGCGGCAGGTGCTTGAGACCGGTGTGCCGCTGGTCGACCGGTCCCCCGTCGTCGGCCGCACCCCGGCCGACTCGGAGCACGAGCACGCCTGGTCGATCTCTGTATACCGGCTGGAGAACACCCAGGGCAGGGTTCTCGGGGTGGCCGAGCTGGCCGTGGACGTCACCGAGCGCTACGAGTCGGCTATGGAAGCCACCGCGACACGCAGGCGCCTGGCTCTGATCTCCGATGGCTCCGCCCGCATCGGCACCACCCTGGAGATCGGCCAGACTGCCCGGGAGCTGGCCGAGGTGACCGTGCCCGAGTTCGCCGACGTGGTCTCCGTCGACCTGCTCGACTCCGTGCTCGACGAGCACCGCCCCGCCACCACGGACGGCCGCGCGCGCTTCCGCGCTCTCGCGGTGAAGGCCGCCTATCCCACCGAAGCCCTTAAGGCAGCCGATTCCCCCGGCCAGATCGCCGCCTACGACGCCGACCGCCTGGCCACCCGTTGCGTGCGCACCGGCCGGCCCATCCTGATCCGCCACGCCGAGGGAAACGACCTGACGCGCATCGCCCGCGACGGGCACGCCGCCACGCTGCTGGCACGCGCCGGAGTCCACTCCTACATGGCCGTCCCGCTCACCGCACGGGGCACCGTCCTCGGCTTCCTGGGTCTTACCCGTGCGCGTGATCCGCGGCCCTTCGACGAGGACGACCTCGCCATCGCCGCCGAGCTGGCGTCCCGTGCCGCGGTGTGCATCGACAACGCCCGTACGCACCTGAGTGTGCGCAACGCGGCCGAGACCCTGCAGCGCAGCCTGCTCCCCGACCACCCGCCCGACCTTCCCGGCCTGCAGGTCGCCTCCCGCTACCTGCCCGCACAGGCCGCCTACGAGATCGGCGGCGACTGGTACGACGTCCTCCCGCTCGGCGGGGACAAGACAGCACTGGTCGTGGGCGATGTGATGGGCAGCGGCATCGACGCCGCCGCAGCCATGGGCCGTCTGCGCACCGCCACCGCGGCGTTCGCCGGCCTCGACCTCGGCCCCACCCGGGTCCTCGAGCAGCTCGATGCGATCACGTCCGGTCTGGACCCGTACATCGCCACCTGCCTCTACGGCGCCTACGACCCGCACGACGGCGCGTGCCACATCGCCAACGCCGGCCACCTGCCCCCCGTCCTCGTCCCCGGCGGCAACCGTCCTCGGCTGCTGGACCTGCCCACCGGCACACCCCTGGGCGTCGGCGGCATCCTCTTCGAAACCACCACCCTCCATCTCGCCCCCGGCGACCAACTGGTCCTGTACACCGACGGACTGGTCGAAACCCGCCACCAGCCCATCGACGAACGTCTCGACACCCTCCTCCGCCTCCTCGACGCTCCGGGCCGCTCGCTGGAAGAGACCTGCGACCGGCTGCTCCACGACCTGCGGCATCCGGAGGACCGCGACGATGTCGCCCTGCTCATCGCCCGCGCACGCCCCTTCACACCCGACCAGGAACGCGTCAGCCCTGTGCCAGCCACACCACAGACGGTTCCCTGGTGCCGACCGGGCGGTTCCGGAGACGACATAGTCGGTCCGGCCATCGGGCGACCCACGATCCGCTGAAGCGCAGGCCGGACACGGACGATTCGAGCGTGGCGGTCAGGTGGGGCACCGTCGCGCCGGACACACAAACAGCGTCGCGGCACAGTGCAGGTGCAGGTGCAGGTGCAGGTGCAGGTGCAGACAAGGAGACGGCGTTGATGCCGAGGTGGTAGCCGATGGCGGCCAGCACGTGGTCGACGGCGAGTGTCTCCAGGCTGCCGTCCGCTCCGGCAAGGTCCGAGCGGGCCGCGGCTCCGGCTGGGTGGGCGGCAGGGGTGCGTAACGGCACAACGCCCTCGACCCGCTCCCTCAGCCACCAGCCGACCAGCCGACCGACGGGCCCAGCACCCGCAGAACAACTGCACTCGGGCCCCGGCCGGCAACCGGCGCCCGGCAGACCATCCCCGACGGCCAGCGGGCCCCCGACCGACAGGCGGGCTTGGCCAGCCGCTGTTGGCCAGGTCTGGGACGCTCCCCACAGCATCCGCCGCTCGCGCACCAGCACGCCCCAGGGCTCGGCCCCGGCCGGTCGGCATGCCCGTATCCGCAGCGCGCGGGCCCGCACCCCGGGCCGTTGCGGACGACGGCGCGTTCCCCTCGCCGTGGGCCACACCCAGCGGTAGGCGGTGTCGCCGACAACGGCCTTCGCCGAGACCATCCGGCCACGTACTGCGCCCACCTCTTACTCTGCGTCCCGGCCCCCGCCCGGAAGGGTGGGTGCGGCCGCGATCCGACCGCAGTGCCTCGCCGGTGATGGCAGCCGCGTCCAGGAAGAACACGACGGGGCGCGCAGGAGTTCCTCGCAGCGCACGCACCGTGCATCTGCCGCAGATGGACGAGGGTTTGAACGATGATCGTGTGGGCACTCGGCCGCGTGAGCAGGCAAGCATGAACATGCGGGATGCCGGCACGAGGCGCTGGCGAACGAGCGCGAACTCCGGAGGGGTGCCAGCCGCTCCGGCAGCGGTACGCGGGACCTCAGGGTCGTGGAGCAGGGCACTCGGGTGTCGGCCTTCGGCCTGTGGACTGGCGAGTATCGAAGGCGAGAGTCCGTACCATGTGCGCAGATCGAAAGCCGGTGAGTACGGCAGGGGTGCAGAGGCCCGGCGTTCGGACGGCGGCGGCGGTCGAGTCCACGGAGCCTCTGGTCTCGCCGGTCAATTCGCACAACGAGTGGGACCCACTGGAGGAGATCGTTGTGGGGCGTCTTGAGGACGCGACGATCCCCTCCGACCATCCGGTGGTGACCTGCAACATCCCGCCATGGGCCGCACGGTTGCAGGGGCTTGCCGCCGGCTTCAGGTATCCGCGCATGCTGATCGAGACGGCGCAGCGCGAACTCGATCAGTTCATCGCCCTCCTGCAGTCCCTCGGCATCACGGTCAGGCGCCCGGAGGCGGTCGACCACAGGCAACGCTTCGGCACCCCCGACTGGACATCACGCGGGTTTTGCAACACCTGCCCGCGGGACAGCCTGCTCGTGATCGACGACGAGATCATCGAGACCCCGATGGCATGGCCGTGCCGATATTTCGAGACCCTCTCCTACCGCACGATCCTCAAGGACTACTTCCGGCGCGGCGCCCGCTGGACGGCGGCACCAAAGCCCCAGCTCACGGAGGCACTGTTCGAGGCGGATTTCCGTCCCCCCGCACATGGTGAGCCCATGCGCTACATCCTCACCGAGTTCGAGCCGGTGTTCGACGCGGCGGATTTCGTACGCGCGGGACGCGACCTGTTCGTCACGCGGAGCAACGTCACCAACCGGATGGGCATCGCCTGGTTGCGCCGCCATCTCGGACCTGACTACCGCATCCACGAGATCGAAAGCCGCTGCCGTACACCGATGCACATCGACACCACGTTTGTCCCGCTCGCCCCTGGCAAGGTACTGGTCAATCCTGAGTACATCGATGTCGACCACCTGCCCGGCGTCCTGAACTCGTGGGACATCCTGATCGCCCCTGAGCCCAACCCGATCGATGAGCGCTTGCTCAAGGTCACCTCGATGTGCGGCAAGTGGCTCAGCATGAACGTTCTCATGATCGACGAAAAGCGGGTGGTCGCGGAGCGTCACCACATCGACATGCTGCGCGCGCTGGAGACATGGGGGTTCGAGCCGATCCCCTGCGACCTGCTGCACTACGCGCCATTCGGCGGCTCATTCCACTGCGCGACCCTCGATATCCGGCGCCGCGGCACACTCAAATCATATTTCGATTGACCGACCCACCGGTCACGGGGAAAGGCCCAGGCACAGCCTCTCAGCTCGTTCCCCACCTCAGGTTGCACAGAACAAGCCGGAACAGAGGCGGCCGTAGCGTACGTGCACCCGTATTCGTACCCTCTTGCCACAACTCCGCTGAACTGGGGTCACCCACGTGGGGTGCGGGCGACAAGCCGGAACTCCTGGGTCAGACTTTTTCAAAGGCAGGCTTTTACCCCGTCCGCATGAGGGGGTCTCTCGTGCTCGATGTGCCGTTGTGGCTGTGGGCGGCTTTCGCCGTCACCGTGGTCGTGTCGCTGGCCGTGGACCTGCTGGCGCACCGGGAGGCGCATGTCATCGGGTTCAAGGAAGCCGCCGCCTGGAGCGGGGTGTGGGTCGGTCTCGCCCTCGTCTTCGGGGCGGTCGTCTTCCTGGTGCTGGGCGCGACGCCGGGGGTGGAATACACCACCGCGTGGCTGCTGGAGAAGAGCCTGTCGGTCGACAACCTGTTCGTATTCGCGCTGATCTTCGCCTACTTCAAGGTGCCGCGCGCCTACCAGCACCGCGTGCTGTTCTTCGGCGTCATGGGCGCACTCGTGTTCCGAGGCATCTTCCTGGCCGCCGGAGTGGCCGTGGTCAGCCGGTTCACCGCAGTCCTGTTCGCCTTCGCCGCCGTCCTCTTCTACAGCACCTACAAGATCCTCAAAGAGGAAGAGGACAGCTTCGACCCGGGCAAGAGCATCGCCGTGCGGCTGCTGCGCAAGGTCATGCCGGTCAGGGACGAGTACGCCGGGATGAAGTTCTTCGTCAAGGAAGCCGGCAAAAGGGTCGCCACCCCGCTGCTCGCGGTGGTCGCCGCGATCGAGGCCGCGGACCTGGTCTTCGCCGTGGACAGCGTACCCGCCGTCCTCGCGGTCAGCGACGAAGCCTTCATCGTCTACACCAGCAACGCGTTCGCCATCCTCGGCCTGCGTGCCCTGTACTTCCTGCTCGCCGGGCTGCTGGACCGGTTCCACTACCTCAGCAAGGGCCTCGCGCTGATCCTGTCCTTCATCGGCGTGAAGCTGATCCTCCAGGCATCCCACAAAATGTTCAGCAGCAGCATCCCGGAGATCCCATCACCCATCAGCCTGGCGGTCATCGTCACGGTCCTGGCGGTATCCGTTGCACTGAGTATTCGGCGCCCCCGGCCGATCACCCCGGACCTGACCGCCCCGGGCGCACGGGACGAGAACGGTGTCGCCCCGGGTTCGACCGATGAGCATTCTCCGGCGCCGAAGACGCGGGACACGGGCGATCCGCCGCAGCACAGCTGACCTGCACAGACCCCCGTGCAGTCAGCATGGAGCGCATCCTCCCGAGCCCGCCGCACCCCATGTACTCCATCCTCGTCAGAGCCTCAGCCAGGGTTCGATCCCCTCATGCACCCTTCCAATCGATCCCCTCATGCACCCTTCCAATCCCTGCAATATCTCTCCTAAATTATGGCAAAGTACCTTAATCTTGAGGTATGCACAGCGACGAGCGTGCGACGGCACCGCAGGCCAGACATGTATGCCCCGCCTGCCACCATCCCGTGAGCGCGGAGATCACGCGGCACAAGACCATGGGAGTCTTCGTTCCCCTCTGGAAGCCGGGCCCCTGCCACAACCCGAGCTGCCCGAAGTGCGTACAAGGGCAGCGGAGCCCCAAGGGCAGCGGGGCGACGGCATGAAGTCCCGGACGGTCGCGTCCGCCCGGACTTGACGCTGAGCCGGGAAGATGAGGCCAATTGGTCTTTGCGGCACTCGGGCTGCGCGGTGTTTCTGTGCAGCAGTCCAGGAGTTGGTCCTACGGGGCCAGGCGGCCGATGGTGGGTAAACGTCATCCCAGCCCGTGGCGTGCGCCAACCACTGGTGTTCCGGGACCCGGGACGTGATCCGCCGGATGAACCGTCGCAGCCGTGAGGGCCGTTGACGAACCGCGGTTGGCCGAGCTGCACATCCAGCTCGAGCAAACCGATCACTTCACATCCGAACCCTCCGCGCGGACGCACCCTGAGCGAGCTGGAGACCTTGCTCCGCAGGCGACTCAAAGCACTGCAGTACCGGCACACCATCCTCGGCGGATTCCTCGCCGGGACCGGCCTCGCTCTCGACAGACCGAACTGACCCAGATATGCCGAAGTCAGGTAACGGGCAGTCCACAGACTGCCCGACTCGCCGGAAGGTTACGGGGCCGTGATCACTCGCCCCGAAGCAGCTCCACCGAGCTCACTATCCGCTGCTGTGTCATGACCGATGCAAGGTCCGGTCACTGCGCAACGGTATGAAGTTCCAGTACAGTCTCTGCTCCTCGTCCACTACGGGCGTGTAGTCGTTGAGGGGCTGGTTAGTCTCGAGAGACGTGGCGATCGTCTCCATGAGCACCGGCAGGGACGTCCACATCTCGTGTGATCCACGCATAATGCCTTCCGTGGCCTCAGCGTCGTGGACGCGCCCCCCCGGTCGATCTCGGAACGGTGGTCCAGTACGAGGTAACCCCCGCCGACGTCCCGCGCGATGGGGATCAACTGCGGATGTCCGTACAGGACGTGGCTGGCCCCGATCTTCATGAAGTCGTAGTCCACCTCCTCTCCTTCCTCGTCCGCCGTACGCTTGTCGTAGAAGCGGGTGAAGAGTTGCCACTCATCCGCTATCTCGCGTGCACTCATCGGTCTGTAGAACCCTGGCAGCAGCGAGAATCGCTGGTCGAGGAGACCGTCGTGCCGCAGTGATCTGCTGCGGTTACCAGCATCCGAAGGCAAAGCATCTGTTGGCCTTCCTGGAACCCGAAGAGCGCGGCGCCTTCAAGCGAGCTGCGTTCAACGAACGCCTCCATGAAGGCTACGTGCTCGGTCGGCTCATCCGTGAGTACCTCGCTGCCAGAGACCGAGACCGCGATGTCATCCCCGCCGACGCGGGGGTGTTCCGGCGAACATGAACTCGGCCGCGTACTCGATCTCGTGGTCCCCGCCGGCGCCGGTGTGCTCCGATGGCGGTGCCGCCCACGTCGCCGTCCGATGCGCCGTCCCTGTCGTGAGCCAGGGTCATCCGGAGATCATGGAGAGGCACGCAAAATGGGTGGCAGCGACTGCCGACGGCTTCCGCCCCAACCCTCGGCAGCAACCGTCTGTGATCATCGGACCCACCGGGGCAGCTTCTCCAGCACGCCCCACCGACCACGCTCGGGGCCATTCCCTGGGGAGAATCTGGGGAGTATGAGCGGCGCTGGGGAGCGCGTGGGGAGAATCGACTGCGTAACCGGGCACGAGCGTGAAAGGCCCAGAAAGACGGATCAGCCCAGGCCAGAGACGTTCCCAGCAACATCACCGCAGGTCAGCGCCCCCAGGTAGACGACTTCAAGAAGATCTCCTAGCCCCCGTTACCTTCTAGACGGCCCCGATCTTGGGGCTCCCGGCCTTCTGGCCCGGCAGACTATGTCCCCCTGTCGACCATGACCCGGGGGGTGGTGTCACCGGGCCGGGAGGCACCGGTTGATCGCTGATAGGGGCAGGAGCGCCGGTCCGCTGGCAACGCTCTTCGTAACGTGGTTGCCGGCTGCTGGTGCCGCGCCTTGGCCGGGAAGACAAGACCCTCCCAGGAGGATGTACGTGATCGACACCCGCGACGTGGCCGTCTTCCTCGGCCTGGACGTCGGCAAGGGCGACCACCACGCCACCGGCCTGCTGCCGGACGGCAAACAGGTCATCGACAAGCCGCTGCCCAACAGCGAGCCGAAGATACGGGCCGTGCTCGACAAGCTCACGGCGAAGTACGGCCGTGTGCTCGTCGTGGTGGATCAGCCCGCCTCGATCGGTGCCCTGCCGCTGGCCGTCGCCCGCGACGCGGGCTGCGAAGTCGCCTACCTCCCCGGGCTGACGATGCGGCGGATCGCCGACCTCTACCCCGGCGAGGGCAAGACCGACGCCCGCGACGCGGCGATCATCGCGGACGCCGCCCGCACCATGCCCCACACCCTCCGCTCGATCGAGCTGACGGACGAGACGGTCGCCGAACTCCACATGATCGTGGGCTTCGACGACGACCTCGCGGGCGAGGTGACCCGGGTCGCCAACCGGCTCCGCAGCCTGCTCACACAGATCCACCCGCACCTGGAACGGGTGCTCGGCCCGCGCATCCAGCACCCCGCGGTGCTGGCCCTGTTGGAGCGGTTCGGCTCGCCGAAGGCGATCCGCAAGGCCGGCCGCCGCCGTCTCGTGACGCTGCTGCGGCCCAAGGCGCCCAGGATGGCCGAGCGGCTGGTCGAAGACATCTTCACCGCGCTGGACGAGCAGACCGTCGTGGTCCCCGGGACCGAGGCCGCCGCGGTCATCGTCCCCAAGCTCGCGACGAACCTCACCGCGCTGCTCGACCAGCGCAAGGAACTCGCGGCCACCATCGGGTCCCTGTTGGAGGCCCACCCTCTTTCCAAGCTCCTGACGTCGATGCCGGGGATAGGCGTCAGGACCGGAGCCAGGATCCTCATCGACGTCGGCGACGGCACCGCTTTCCCCACCGCCGGACACCTCGCCGCCTACGCGGGCCTGGCCCCTGTGACCAGGAGATCCGGGTCCTCGATCCGCGGCGAGAGCCCGTCCCGCAGAGGCAACAAACACCTCAAACGGGCGTTCTTCCTGGCCGCGTTCGCCTCGCTGTCCGACCCGGCCTCCCGGGCCTACTACCAACGCAAGAAGGACGAGGGTAAACGGCACAAGCAGGCCCTGATGTGTCTCGCCCGCCGCCGCGTCGACGTGCTCTTCGCGATGCTCCGCGACGGCACCTTCTTCGAGTCCCGCACCATCCCCCAAACCGCCTGAACGATCACGAATCAAACGCCCCGCCCCTTGACGAAAGAGATAGGGGCCCCCCGGACCAGGACGACTCACACCCCTCTTCCTGAAATAACCCCGACTGCCCTTCGCCACTAGTGTCTCGTGATCCTGATTGCGTTACTTCGAGTTGTTATTAACGAGTTTCTTCACGCTGGTCTGGACGAGCCGGACCTTGGCGAGGATCTCGTCGGCGGTGGCGGTCCAGGTGAAGGGGCTCGGGTTCTCGTTCCA
>NZ_JBEZLR010000110.1:0-32224 GCF_040652275.1 Streptomyces sp. NPDC048275 | reverse complement strand
GTCAACGTCCTGTGGGCCCTGATCCGTGACCGACGCTGCTACCAAGTCACGCTTCCAGCTTCCGCAGCCGGTTGACAACAGCATTAGGAAGCAAGTCTGAGGTGGCTGAGAACGAGGGCAATCAGCAGGAATGAGCCGACTGCCGACACCATGAGACCCGCCGCAGCGATGTGGCTGACCTTGATCTTGAACTTTTGATGGAGCACTTCGGCCACGGCAGCGGCGACTGCGAACATCACCGGGCCGGGGGCTACGGCGAGTCCTGTGCGTATCGCTGAGTAGTGCCCGTGGCCCTGCATCCACAGGTTTGCCGAGAGCAGGTTCACGGCGAGGGCCGCGAGCGCGAGCATCAGAACCAGGCCGCCGGCCATGTCGGGGAACTTCGCGGTCTGATCGTGCTTGGTGTTGGGCACCAGCCGGGCGGCGAAGACCTCGGCCTTTCACGCCAAGGCCACCGCCGCCCTGGGTGCTCACCTCATCCACGTCCCCGCCTGGATCGCCCGCTCAGCCCGGTGCCTCACCCTGCACCTACCGCAGCGATGTCCTGGCAGGACGCCTGGACACAACTGTTCGCCACCGGCGCCGCCGGGGCCGTGGTCCTCGCCTCGTGGGCCGTGGCCGACCGGCCGGCCTGAGCAGGCGCAGAGCGCTGCAGGCACGGAGCGCTATGGGCCTGAGGGCCTTACGAGGCCGAGGCAGCGACAGTGGACACGGACTCCGGGGCCGGGGCCGGGGCCGGAGTTGGTGCCGTGCCTGGAACGCGCGGCGGTACGCGTACGGGCTCGTCCCGACCACCCGCTTGAACCGCTCCCGGAACGCCGTCGCTGAGCCGAACCCCGCCTGTGCCGCGACGCGTTCGACCGGGTACGTCGTCGTCTCCAGGAGGTACTGGGCGCGGCGGACCCGTGCGCGGTGCAGCCACTGGAGCGGCGTGGTGCCCGTCTGCTCGCGGAAGCGGCGGTTGAGCGTACGGGTACTCATGCCGGCGTGGGCGGCGTCCTCCAGGGTCAGGTCACGGTCTGCGTTCCCCTCCAGCCAGGCGAGGAGGGGCTCCATCGTGGTGCCGGCCGGTACCGGCGGCTGTTCGTGGATGATGAACTGGGCTTGGCCGCCCTCCCGTTCGAGGGGCATGACGGACATCCGGGCGGCGTGCGCGGCGACGGCTGAGCCGTGGTCGTTGCGGATCATGTGCAGGCACATGTCGAGGGCGGCGGCCGCGCCGGCCGAGGTGAGGAACTGGCCGTTGTCGACGTAGAGGACGTTCGGGTCGACGGTCACGGCCGGGTATGTGGCCGCCAGGTCCTGGGCCGCGAACCAGTGGGTGGTCGCGCGCAGGCCGTCCAGCAGGCCGGTGGCGGCGAAGAGGAAGGCGCCGGCGCAGATGGAGGCGATCCGGGTGCCGTTCGCGGCGGCCGCGCGCAGCGCCTCCGTCACGCCGGGCGGGAGTGGGGCGGCCGGGTCGGTGACGCCGGGCAGGACGATCGTGTCGGCGTCGGCGAGCGCCTCCAGGCCGTAGGGGGCGCGGACCGTGAAGGGGCCCGCGTTCACCTCTTCGTCCGCCGTGGCCGAGCAGACCCGGATCCGGTAGGGCTCCCGGCCGTCCGGCAGCCGGGCCCAGCCGAAGGTGCCGATCGGGGCGGAGAGGTCGAAGGGGATGACCTGGTCGAGTGCCAGTACGGCCACGGTGTGCATGGCGAGAGCGTAGACATACGACGGGTTCCGGCCAAGGGGGGCTATGGTGCACTTGCCTTGTGCGGCCGTATCGTTTCCTGCGGAATCTGGGCGTGGCCGCCCGGGTGGGCGTTATGTCGTGAGGTATGGCGAGAATCCGTCGTGGCGAGAATCTGTCGGACCTTGGCAGAAGTGCCGCTTCCGTGGGTTGGTGCGTGCCCCTATCTTCAGCCCGTGAATAAGTTCCTTCTCATCGTGCACGTCCTCCTCGCGATCGTCGCCATCGGGCCCGTCACCGTGGCCGCCAGCATGTTCCCGCCCAGTGCGCGCAAGGCGCTCGCCGAGCCCGGGGACGCCCAGGCCCTCTCCACTGTCCGGGTGCTGCACCGCATCTGCCGTGTGTATGCGACGGTCGGCGCCTCCGTGCCCCTCTTCGGGTTCGCCACGGCCGACAGCATGGGCGTGCTCGGCGATACCTGGGTGATTGTCTCGATCGTGCTGACGGTGCTGGCCGCCGTCGTTCTCGGCGCGCTGGTCCTGCCCCAGCAGACTGCGCTCATAGAGGGCGTGGAGGGCATGGCGGAAGGCGGAGAAGGCGCGGGGGACGGCGGGGCGGGCATGGTGAACCCCGGAGCGGGCGATGTCGCTCAGCAGACCACCGTCCGGCTGAGCGATGTCGCTCAGCAGGCCACCGTCCGCCTCGCCATGGTCACCGGGCTCTTCAGCATGCTCTGGGTCACCGTCACGATCCTGATGATCATGCGACCGGGGTCAACCACGGGTGCTTAGCTTGATCTTTGACTTCGCCGGTCACCCGACCTGCTGATCTTGGTTTGTTCCTGAGAAAGCAGGACGGCCGTTCCTCCACGCTTCGAGGTGTCGAGCAACGTGTCCCACCGAGCCAACTCCGCCTTGGAGCTGGCCGCTTGGAAGATCTCCACAGTTCGAGAGGATTGGCATCGGCCGGGTCATCGAGCTGCCAGTCCAGGTACCGCGTGCCGGGGAAGATGCGGCAGGCGTTCCCGCACCCCGTTCGTTGATACATCGTGGATCACAACAACGGACTGCTCCCCTAGGAGCGTGGGTCGGTAATGGCCCAGCCGACGAGCCGTTGTGGATCGGCTGATGGCCGGTCGCGGCCGTTTGTTCGGGCCTGGTGCCGCAGTGGTGGGCTCGGTGGGCCGTTGTTCAGGGGGCTCCGGCCGGGCCGTCAGGCTCGGGCGGCGGCCAGCCCGGCGGTTCCGGCGTGCCGGAAGATCTTGCGGAGGTTGTGGCAGGCCGCCAGCAGTCGCCATTCGCCACGGGCCCCGTTCTCACCGCGCAGCAGCAGTTCACAGCCATCCTGGCAGGTCATAATCTGGCCGAATACGGGTTCGACGATGGCCTTGCGGCGGCTGTAGGCGGCGCGGCCGGGTTTGGTCCGCAGCTTGCGGGCCATGCGCTCACGGGCCGTGGCGTCCTGTGGGATGCGTCCGCGCGGTGCGGCGCTGACCTGCTCGTCGTAGGTCAGACGACCGGTGGCCATGAACGTGTCGGTGCCGTGCTCTTCCTTGCGGTCGGCTGCGGCCGCGAGGTTCGCCTCGGAGCAGTACCCTGCGTCGACCAGCGCCTGCTCGGGATGGATACCGGTGTTTGCGGCGGACTGGTCGAGCATCATGGTGTAGTTCAGCACGTCCGAGGGGTTCGTCGTCACATCGGCGGCGGTGATGATCTGGTGCGCGCCGTCCACGACGGCCTGGGCGTTGTAGGCCTGGATGTAGGCCCCGTCGCTGTTCTTCATGATCCGGGAGTCCGGGTCGGTGAAGTTGGCCTGCGCCTTATCCATCGGCCGCGCAACCTCGGCGGCCTTGTCTCCGGCGGCCTGCACGGCGTCGGGATTGTCGCCGGCACCGGTCCGCCCCTGGCGTCGGCGTTCCTTGTCCTCGGCGTGGCGCCGAGCCCGCTCGGCGGCCTCGGCCTCGATCTGCGCGCGAGCGGCCTGCATCTTCCCCAGGCGCTTCTCCCGCCGGTCCAGTTCGCCGGGCAGATCGGTGTCCTTGCCACCGCGGCCGAACTTCTCATCCTCGGCGGCGTCGACGGCGGCCGCGTCGGCCAGCAGCGCGGCCGCAGCGGCTTCGAGTTCTGCAATCTCCGCCTCGACGTGCTGCTCCTTGTCGACCAAGCGGGCGTAGCTCATCGCCTTGTGCTTTGAGGCATTGGCCTCAAGCTTCGTGCTGTCCAACGCCACCCTGCCCATCTTCACCGTGCCCAGCCTCTGCGCCAGGTGCAGCGACTGTGACTGTCTGCAAGGGGGCCCCGTTGGGCGCTCGGTCTGTCATCGGGTGGGCCGACGTGCCGGCGCCGCGAGTCGGCCGACATCGTCGCTGACGGGATGTCACAGCTATGTGCGGCACCCCCGCCTTGTGTGTTCTGAATAGCAACTCTCCGTAAGTGAACGGCTTTTGGGCAGTGAGAGGCGACCCCCGGTCGAACGATGCGTACCGCCGCCTCGTATAAAGAGTCAGTACTGAGGGAGAGCGCTTTCTGCCTGCCTCCTGCGACCCGCCCGGCATGCGCTCCGTGGCCGGGCCGGGGGCGGCAAGTTCCCCTCGCTCTGCGCCACTTGAAAGGATCCATTGTGCGCAAGAAGCTTCTCTTGAACCGTCGTGCCGTCCTCATCGCGGCCGGTGCCGCGGCCGGCGTTGCGGCCGGCCTGACTGCCGTGCCGGCGGTCGGTGCAACAACCTCCGCAACGGCCACTTCGGGCGCGCGTACGGTCCGTGTGGCGCGTACGCGTGCGAAGTCCGTCACCGGTGCCGCCGCGCGGACCGTACAGGCCGAATTCCCCGTGGAGCACGTCGGTGTCAGCTGGACCGGGTCCAGGCGGGGCGCGAGCATCCGGCTGATAGGCCAGGACGGCAGCCGTGGCGCGTGGACGGCGCTGCAGCCGGTCTGCGGGGCCGGTGCCGACGGGGATTCCGGCGACCCGGCGAAGAGCGTGAGCGTGCTGGTGCCGGCCGGCGGCGCCGCCGGGTACGAGCTGCAGCTGCCGGACGGCGCGACCGACGTACGTTCCACCGCCATCGACACGGTCAACGGGCCGTCCAAGGAGGTCGCCACGGCCGCGAAGGTGGGGCGGATCGCGGGCGTCGAGTACATCACCCGGGCCGGGTGGGGCGCCGACGAGTCCCTCCGCTTCAAGCCGGACGGCACCGAGAACTCGCCGCAGACCTACTACCCGGCACAGACGATGACCGTGCATCACACAGCGGGCGTCAACGGCGACCCTGACCCGGCGGCCACCATCCGGGCGTACTACTACCTCCACGCGATCACGAACGACTGGGGCGACATCGGCTACCACTACCTGATCGACGAGTCCGGCCTCATCTACGAGGGCCGTTACTCGGGCACGGACGGCATCCCCGCCCATGACGTGAGCGGGAAGATGGTGACCGCCTTCCACGCCTCCGGCTACAACTCGGGCAACCTCGGCATCGCCCTGCTCGGCAACTCGAACGAACAGCCCCCGACGGCCGCGGCCCGCCAGGCACTCATCCGGCTGCTGGCCGCGCTGTCCTTGTACCACAATTTCGACCCCGAGGCCGCCGTCACCTTCGTCAACCCGGTCAACGGCGTCCGCAAGGACGTCCAGATGATCAGCGGCCACCGTGACTGGCTCACCACCGAGTGCCCCGGCACCACGCTGTACGCCGACCTTCCCGCCCTGCGCAAGGACGTCGCGGCGAAGCTGTTGCAGCCCCACGCCTGACGGCGGAACCGGGCTGCCGGGCTGTCAGCCGGGCGGGGCGGCACGTGACATCAGGCCTGCGCCGCGGCGGTCTCCTAGGCCGCCGGCGGCGTCGCGCGCCCGTCATGAGTCACGCCCCGCCCGTTGCACGGAAGTGCAACGGACTTCCCCGTACGCGCATGGTGGACGAGCCCGCCATGCATGGGTCCCTTGACCAAGGCCGCCCACCCAACCGATGGATGGGGAGATTCTGTCCATCGCGACGGTTATGGCCGTTCTCATGGATATCGCCGCCTGTCGTCCTCACCCCCGATCGACGCCTTGGCCGATCGCGCCTGCTGCTCGACAAGCGCTCCCCTGCCGTGGCCACTCGATCGCAGCTCTCTGATGCCCTCCACCTGGGGTGGCCTGTGCCGGGGCCGGATGGTGACGGTGTAGTCGATGATGCGCATGAGGTGTCCTTGGGGCAGTCCTGTCGGAGTACGGCCGTGGAAGCGGGCGTTCCCCAGGCTCTGGCCCTCGGCGGGGGTGGGCATGACGGACAGGCACGAGCCGTCGGGCAGAACCCACAGGGGTGGCAGGACGAGGTTCTTCTTGATCCGCCAGGCGAGGTGGCAGCCGGTCGCTTCGGCCAGGCCCCACAGTTCATGGCAGGCGAAGTTGCGGTCAGCCAGCAGCAGCATGCCGGGCCGCAGGGAGGCGAGCAGGCGGCAGGCGAGCTTGTGCTCGCTGAATCCGGCGATCGAGTCGAAGGCCGCGTCGATGAGGGTGTGGGTGCCGCAGTCGATCAGGGGCATCAGTCTGACCTGCGGGTTTCCGCTCTTGTTGGCGCCGTCGCGGGCCACTGGCGTTCGAAGGAACGGCTGGTCGCCCAGGCGCTGGCGGGCTCTGGTGAGGGCTGAACTGGTGGGCAGGTGTTGGACGTGGCCGCCCGGCAGGTGCCGCAGTTTCTCGGTCAGGGTCCGCAGGACCACCCGGTAACCCGGCGGCCCAGTGCTGTCGGAGCTGCTGAACAGGCACAGGGCCAGGACGAAGCAGACCACCGCGCGGGCCGGCAGAAGCCTGCGGCGGCGCCCGGCCCTTCCGGTCAACTCCAGTACCTCGTCGACTACTTCGGGGGTGATCTCCTCGGTGAGTACGCCGAGCCGGATCCGGTCGCCGAACTGCGGCTCCAACGGCCTACGGGGGCTTGCAGGGGACACCGGAGGGACCGTCGTCGCCCGGCATTGGGCTGACCTCGAAGGAACTGCTGCGTCTGTGCCGCACCGACGCGATCGCGGTGTCCGAGCTCATGTGGCTCTGACACCGACCCGCACACACCTGGCCATCACTGCTCTCCGAAGTGGAGAGAGACGGCCCGGTGAGATCTGTACCTACGATGAGGAAATGCGCGATGGCGCCGCCCTCGCTCCTACTACCGGGCTGACCGGAAGGCACGCAGGACATGACAAGGCAACGCGACCGCTGGGCAGAGCTGACAGGCGGACAAGCCGGAGAGGAGTACGCCCGGCGGTTTGCGCGGCTCGCTGCATCAGGCCACGACGTCCACGGCGAGGCCACTTTCTGTGCTGCGCTGCTGAAACCCGCCGCCCGGATACTCGATGCCGGCTGCGGCACCGGTCGGATCGCGATCCGGCTCGCCGAGCTGGGCCACCTCTGCACGGGCGTGGACGTCGACCGCTCTATGCTCGCCGTCGCCCGAAGCAACGCCCCCACGCAGGAATGGCTCCACGGTGACCTGGCCCACCTGGACAGCCTCGGTCTGGAACCCGGCTTCGACCTGGCGCTCGCCGCCGGAAACGTCATCCCCTTGCTGGCCCCTGGCACAGAACCAGCTGTTGTTCGGCAACTGGCCGCCATACTGAGCCCCGGCGGACTGCTGGTCACCGGCATGGGACTGGACGCGGAACACCTGCCGCTGCCAGAACCGACAGTGACACTGCAGGAGTTCGACCACTGGTGCACACGGGCCGGACTGATCCTGCGGCAGCGCTTCGCTACCTGGGGCGGCGCCCCCTACCGCCAGGGCGGCGGCTATGCCGTCAGCGTGCACTCCCGCCGCATCGCCTAACGACCTTGTTCACGGTTGAGGTCGGGACGTGCCGGCCTGGCGGGAGTGCTTGGTCTTGGCCTCGGCCCGGTTCGGGTTGCTGGGCCGGTGGCAGACGTGCAGGTGAGGGGCGCGGCACTCGCCGCAGGCCGCGTTCTCGCGCAGGTGCAGGTCGACCAGGTGCAGCCCGCAGAGCTCGCCGATCCGCAGCCCGCCGTCGGCCAGCCAGGTCATCACCATCCGGTCCCGGGCTGAGTTCACCGTCGCCAGCAACTTCTCCCTCGCGCCGTCGGGCAGCATCTTCGGGTGCCGGCGGTGTGGTCCCTTCGGCGCGAGCGGGTTCGCTGGCATCGTGGACTTCACGTGCCCGAGGAGCGAGCGGTGCCGGTCCACCCGCGACGGCAGACGCGTGCCGTCGAGCTTCCCACCGAGGTCCACGTTGACGCCGAGAGAGGATTGGTGCAGGTAGAAGCCCTTCAGGCAGGATGCCGCGGTCGACAGCGCGGAGCGGCCGTAGGGGCGCTTGCCTATCCGCCACGGCTCTCCGAGCGGCATGTGGACCTCGGCGCCGACGACGCCCATGTAGCGCTCAAGGTCGCGCAGTTGGACCTTATCGAAGGCCAGGCACTCGCGCTCCAGCCACCGCAGATGATCCACCAGGTAGTACGCGTAGGTCTTCTGCGTGCCCGAGCCGTCATGGACGCGCAGGAACCGGTCCGCCTCGGCGTGGAGAGCGCCCTCCGGCCAGACGACGGTCCACGATCTCCTCCCGCCCTTCCGCTCGATCCGCTGGACCCTCAGGTCCCCGACCACCAGGTGCCGCACCATTCGTCCTCCGTACCGACTTCAGAACATGACGAACGTCCTGAACCCGGTCGGTAAACAAGCCCATGACGTCCACACCACAGGCTCGAACAGACATCACGAACAGCACAAAATGCGGTCGGTGAAGTTCCTGATGATCGAGGTTGCGTTCACGTGCTTCATCTGTTTGATGGTCAGCATTGCATTGCTCTCCGGGTCGGCATCCTTGTTGCTGGCGTTGATGCCGGTGTGGTCGGGAAGCGTTTTGAACAGCGGCGTGTGGATGCTGCCGAGGGCCTGCTCGGTAGTCTGCTTTGTCGGTGGGCCGTAAGGTGCGGGTCGGGAGGGTGTGGCAGCCGGGTTTGTGCTGATCGTGTACCGGGTGGTGGTTGCGGTGCCCTGCCGCGTGGTCGGTGGTGGCCGTCTGTGGTGCGAAGAGGGGCAGGCCGGTCACCTTATGCCCGGTGAACTCGGCAACCGTCGCGGCTGGCAGACCGGGGTAGGGCCACTTCATCTCCTCGCCTCATTCCTCTCGCGTCGGGAGCGGCAGCGTCACATCCTGCAGCAGCATCGCGACGTCGACCGCCGTATCAGACACCAGGGTGAGGTGAAATGCGCAGATGGAGTGCGTGTAGGCATCAAGAGCCGGCGTGAGGTGAACTTTCACCGGCTTGTCGAAGACGCTTTCGTGCACCATCGCGGGCAGCGCCGTGGTGTCCGGTGCCGCCACCTGGCCCGGCTGGTCGATCAGTACGTACCTGCCGGGCGTGGCCATGTGTGCCGGGCGCTCGTAGCGCTAGGGCCGCCGGCCCGAACGACTCCAGCCGCATCTGCCGCAGTACCGCGTAGGAGGGCGCCTCGACCGTGTCGCCGTACCGCTTGCGTACGTACTGGCGGATTTTGCGTTCCCGGGCGCGCATGCTGATCTTCGGCCCGTGCGGTGCTTCTTGCTCGCGAGGCGTTCGGGTGAAGGGTGGCGTCCCGGACCCGGAAATCCGACAGTCGGAGTGCTTGATCACCGTAACGTGGCCTTGATGGCTCGCGCGACTCCCTGGGCGTCCGCGCCGGGCTCCCGAACGGCCGGAGGCTGTCGGTAGCGGTCGCGTGCTTCTACCCGACGCCTCCGGTTCCGTCAAGTCCCGAGTCCTCGGAACGTGACCAGGCTTTGCCGGTCAGGCCTACTTGAAGTGCGGGCCTCACCGGAAAGGAAATGAGGCAGCACGGTAAGGCGGAATTCCTCACCGAGGATACTCCCTCTTACTGAACCGCTGGTTATCCAGGTATGGCGGTCCCGGTTGAAGCCGGTCCGCTGGCTGGCACCCCGAATTTCCGGGGAATGTCAGAAATCCCCTCTGTCTCAGAAAGAGAAAATCCATGACCCATGACGTTCACACTCACAACCAGGCCCAGCCCAAGCGACGGGGTTTTCGCCTCGCGATGCTTTGCGCCACGACCGCTCTGGTCTCTGGGGCTGTCGCCCTTCCGGCTTCCGCCTCGACGCCGGTCATGGGCCAGCCCACGGCCGTGACCTCCGTTGTCACCGACGGTGGAAAGGGCGGCGCCGGTGGTGCCGGCGGCAACAGCGAGACCGGCAACGCCGGCAACGGTGGTGCCGGTGGTGCCGGCGGCAGCAGCGAGGACGGCGACGCCGGCGACGGTGGCCGCGGCGGCGACGGCGGCAACAGCAAGACCGGCTCCGGCGGCGGTGGCGGCTCCGGTGGTGCCGGCGGCAGCAGCGAGGACGGCGACGGCGGCAACGGTGGCCGTGGCGGCAACGGCGGCGACAGCGAGACCGGCGGTGGCGGTGGCGGCGGTGGCGGCGGTGGCGGCGGCGACAGCGAGACCGGCGACGGCGGCAACGGTGGCCGTGGCGGCAACGGCGGCGACAGCGACGAAGGCGACGGCGGTGGCGGCGGCAACGGCGGTGGCGGCGGCGACAGCGAGACCGGCGACGGCGGCAACGGCGGCCGTGGCGGCAACGGCGGCGACAGCGACGAAGGCGACGGCGGCGACGGCGGCCTCGGCGGTGGCGGCGGCGACAGCGACGAGGGCGACGCAGGGGCCGGTGGCGGCGGTGGTACGGGAGGCACCGGCAACTGATCGTCACGCATCGGCGGCCCGGGCTGCCCGCGGCGTCCGGGCCGTGATGGCCCGGACGCCGCGGGGTGGAGGTCTTCAGGACCTCCACCCCACCCCCCCAACCGTCCATCGGCCACCGCAAGCGGTCTGGTCGCCCGAACACGACGTCCGGGGTGCAGCGCCCGCAGGCGACACCCTTGTCATGGAAACGGAGAACCCGATGCCCAGAAGTCTCTGGCAGCGTCCATTCATTCTGGCGATAGCCTCTTTGGCCATTGCCGCCGGCACAGCGACCGCGTGCACTGCACAGGCGCGGCAGAGTGCCACGGAAGTCACAAGCCAGTCCGTCAGTGCCGGCGACCTCCTTGGCCACCATTCGGACTGCGGCAAGGGCAGGGAAGGCGGCAAGGGCGGAGAGGGCGGCAAGGGCGGAGAAGGCGGCAAGGGCGGTGAACCCGGTCAGCCCGGTGAGCCCGGCCAGCCCGGCCGGCCCAACTGTTCCCCCTCCGACGACCTGGACGAGTTCGACGACCTGGACGACCTGCCGGACAAGCCGAAGGAAGAGCTCTCAGAGGTGGACAAGGTACGGATCGTGATGACCGTGCTGTCCGAGAACGTGACGAAGGACGAGGTCGCCGAGAAGTACGAGATCTCGGAAGACGAGATCGACGAGTGGGCGCTGCAGTCCCTCGACCGCGACTAGTCCGCGTCCATCGCAGAGGACTTCCCCTTCCGTCCGTGACGCTGACTCACGGCTGCGGGCGGAGATCGCAAAGCTGAACATCACGCTCGCAGAGGCGTACAGCCGGCTGTGGGGGATCACGCAATAGCCGATCGGCCGCCCGGGCCTTGTCGTCCAGGTGGCCGATCCCGGTGCGAGGCGCTCCGGCTGATGCGGGCCTGGGGCGCCCACGTGCCTCAAGGATGTCGTGTCACCTTCCGGCCCTGGCTCCGGTCTCGGCCCCGGCATGCCCGGCGCTGTCGGCGGAGCCAAGGGGGTACAGCAGGCCCTGAGGATCATCCGGTGACTCGGCTCTTTCGAAAGGTGAGGCTGTTTATACCGATTCCCTCGATTGCCTGTGAAGTTCCGGCATCGCGGAGCGTGACGGCCGGGCCTCATCGATACAGGGCATCGCCCGGCAGCCCTTTCCGCTTCTTCTCACATCGTCCTCATATGGCGAAGGGGGAAAAGCGAGTAAGGGAAACCGTTGCACGGAAAAAATTTTCGGAAAGAGAGAACTCCATGCGTATGCACTCTTGGAAATTCCGTCTCGGCCTCGTGGTCTCGACCGCCCTGATCGGCGGGGGCGCGATGGTGCCGGCCGCGACTGCAGCGCCGATGCCACAGACCGATGTGACCGTCACGAACGCAGCCCAGCACCTTCCTGCCGCACCCAAGGGCGACGGCAACTCATCGGGCGGCGGTCGGTTCGTCGTCAACGGGGAGTTCGGCGACATCCAGGTGGGCAGCGACAGCGTCCGCATCGGCGATCGGGTATGCGTGGGCAACTGCAGCGGGACCGTCAACGGCAGCAACGGCTCGAACGGCGGCGTCTGCGCCGGGATTTGCAACGGCAGTGCCAACGGCGGCAACGGTACCAACGGCGGGCCGGGCCGCAACGGCACCAACGGCGGCAACGGCACCAACGGCGGCAACGGCGGGATCTGCGCCGGGGTCTGCGGTGGCAGTGTCAACGGGGGCGACGGGGGCAATGGCGGGGACGCGGTCGATGGCGGCGACGGCGGCGACGGCGGGAAGGGCGGCAACGGCGGGATCTGCGCCGGTACCGGCTGCCAGACCAGCGGTCAGGGTGGCCGTGGTGGCGACGGCGGCGACGGTGGCGACGACTGACGTCGAACGGTTGCGAGCCGCGCCGTGTTCAGCTGACCTCGCTGGAGTGGGCCTTTTGCATCCTGACACCCGTCGACGAACTGGTCGCCCGCGCTGTCGGGCAGCCGGACGAGCGCCATGTGAACTGGTGGACGGTCTGCTGGATCCTCACTCAGCGTCGCGGCTATGAGACCTGGTCGGCCGTGGTGGCCCAGCGCCACCACCCGGCGCCGACGCACCGCCGGTTCGTGGCGGATTACGTGTGGACCAGGGGGCTCCTTCGCACCGGCTCTGACCCCTGCGAGAAGAAGGAGAGCGAATACCTGGCGGCCTGGGCGGCCGAAGAAACGGACAGCGAGGTGCTCGCGCAGGTGCTCGATGCCTTCACCTGGTACGAGCATCCCGGCCAGGAAGCCGTCGGGCTCCGCTACGCCGACCATCCCGACCCCCGCGTGCGCCGCGAAGTGCCCGGGGCCCTCTCGGCAGATGACGCTCCCTTCACCCCGGCATCCAAGGCCGCGTTGCTCACCCTCACGCGCGACCCGGACGCCGAGGTGCGGATCAGAGCGTGCAGGGTGGGCATGCGGGACGACGACCTCCTGCCGGAGATCACCCGGGCGCTGCTCCTTTTGGCCGAAGACCCGGATGCCGACATGCGGGGTGCGGCCGCGACGGCACTGGCCGACTCCCGGGACCGTACGCCCGCCGTCGCCGACGCCCTGGCGGCACTGCTCAACGAGGACAACCAACTCGTGCGCGTGGAGGCCGCCTACGGGCTCGCCCGGCGCGACGATCCGCGCACCGATGAGGCGATCGAGCGAGTGGGGCCTCTCGGCGCTGGATTCGAGCACGACCACCGGGCCGGCGCGCTCTGGTGGTGGAGGTGGCGGAAGGCGAACTCGACTGCTGGGTGACAAGAAGGCCTGACTGCCCGACGTAAGCCACCGCTACTCTGTGGCTGGTGTTCGTGTGAGTGGGGGGTGTTTGTGGTTGGTGTGTATGGGGGTTGCTGTCGGGGGGTGGGGTTGCTGGTGGGGGGTTGGTGGGTGGGTGGTGGGGGTGGTGGTGCGGGTGGTGGGGGTTGGGGTGTTTTGTTGGGTGGTGGGGGTGGTGTTTCAGTGTGGGGTGGGTTTGGTGGGGAGGAATTGTTCGGCCCAGACGGTTTTGCCGGTGGGGGTGTGGCGGGTGCCCCAGCGGTGGGTGAGTTGGCCGATGAGGAGGAGGCCGCGTCCGCCTTCGTCGTAGGTGCGGGCGCGTCGCATGTGGGGGGTGGTGCTGCTGGTGTCGGTGACTTCGCTGGTGAGGGTGGTGTTTTCGTGGATGAGGCGGAGTCGGATGGGTGGGCGGCCGTAGCGGAGGGCGTTGGTGACGAGTTCGCTGACGACGAGTTCGGTGGTGAAGGCGGCGTCGTGGAGTCCCCAGGTGGTGAGTTGGTCGGTGGTGTGGTGGCGGGCGTGGGTGACGGTGGCGGGGTCGAAGGGGAGGTCCCAGGTGGCGACGCGGTCGGTGTGCAGGGCGCGGGTGCGGGCGATGAGCAGGGCGATGTCGTCGTCGGGGCGGTGGGTGAGCATGGAGGTCAGGACGCGGTCGCAGACGGTGTCGAGGGTGTGGGCGGGGCGGGCGAGGGCGGCGAACATGTTGTCGAGGGCGTCGTCGATGTCGTGGGTGCGGGCGTCGAGGAGGCCGTCGGTGTAGAGGGCGAGGAGGCTGCCTTCGGGCAGTTCGGTTTCGAAGGGTTCGAAGGGCAGGCCGCCGAGGCCCAGTGGTGGGCCGGCGGGGACGTTGAGGAAGCGGACGGTGCCGTCGGGGGTGACCACGCAGGGTGGGGGGTGGCCGGCGCGGGCGAGGGTGCAGTGGCGGGAGACGGGGTCGTAGACCGCGTAGAGGCAGGTGGTGCCGATGCCTCCGGCGGTTTCGGCGGCGTCGTCGGCGTGGCTTTCGTCGGCGGACAGGTGGATGACGAGGTCGTCGAGGTGGGTGAGGAGTTCGTCGGGGGGCAGGTCGACGTCGGCCAGGGTGCGTACGGCGGTGCGTACGCGGCCCATGGTGGCGGCGGCGCGGATGCCGTGGCCGACGACGTCGCCGACGACGAGGGCGACGCGTGCGCCGGACAGCGGGATCACGTCGAACCAGTCGCCGCCGACGCCGGCGCGGCTGCCGGCGGGCAGGTAGCGGGTGGCGATGTCCAGGGCGTCCTGGTCGGGCAGGGTCTGCGGGAGCAGGCTGCGCTGCAGGGTCATGGTGGTGGTGTGTTCGCGGCCGGTGCGGCGGGTGTTGTGGATGCTGAGGGCTGCGCGTGCGGTGATTTCCTCGGCCAGCCACAGGTCGTCCGGTCCGAATGGTTCGGGGTGCTGGTGGCGGGCGAAGAGGGCCACGCCGAGGGTGGTGCCGTGGGCGCGCATCGGGACCACCATCACCGAGTGGGTTTCGCTCTCGCGGATCCAGGCGGCCTGGGGGTCGTGGGCTGCCCACCGGGCGAGGGTTTCCTCGCCGGCGGTGAACAGGGCGCCGTGGCCCTGGGCCAGGCACTGGGCCACCGGTGACGGCTGGGGGTAGCGGGAGGGCCGGCCCGCGGCGAGGGGGGCGAGGGGGCGGGTGCCGGGGGCGAGGCGTACGGCGGCGCGGTCCATGGTGATGTCTGCGCAGGGTGAAAGCGGGGGTACCTCGCCGCCGTGCGGGCCCGGGGCCAGCAGGTCGACGGCGGTGATGTCCGCGAGTCCGGGGACGGCGACGTCGGCCAGTTCCTGCGCGGTGCGCAGGCTGTCGGAGGTGGTGCCGATGCGGGCGGTGGCGTCGTGCAGCAGGAGCATCCGCTGCCGGGCGAGGTGTTCTTGCAGGGGGTGGTGCGCGGCCAGGCACACGGCGCGTATCCGGCCGGCGGGGTCTTTGAGCGGGGCCAGCGAGGCCGGCCAGCCGTGTTGGGTGCTGATGCCCGCGGGGCGCAGGCAGTCCTCCATGTGCTGCACCTCGCCCGTGGCAAGGGCCCGGCGCATCGCCGTGTGGGCTTCCTCGCTCACCGGATGCGGTGCGATGTCCGGCAGGCGCAGCCCGCGCATCTCGTCCTCGGTGAGCGACAGCGCCTGCTGCATGCCGGCGTTGGCCCGTGCCAGCCGCAGGTTTGCGTCGAAGACGGCCAGCACGCAGGGGGACTGGCCGAACACCCATTCCTCCAGCGCCGCGCCTTCCTCCGGCGCCGCGCCTTCCTCCGGCGCCTCGCCTTCCTCCGGCGCCTCGCCTTCCTCCGGCGTCTTGTCTTTGCCCGGCGTTTCGTTTTTGCCTGGTGGTTCGTCCTCGGGGGTGCGCAAGGTGCCCGGTACGGCGGATACCACGAGCCATTCGGCGGCCCGGCCGTGCGGTGTCAGGCGGTGCGCGAGGAGGTGCTGTGTCAGCTGGTGGCCGTCCTGGTGGCGCAGTGCCACGGTGCCGTTCCACCGCTCCTGCCCGGCCGTATCCTGCCGTGCCCTCCCGCCGGTGTCCTCGGCGAGCAGGCGTGCGGCGCCGGCTCCCACGATCTGCGAGGAGGTGTAGCCGAGCAGCCGCCGGGCTCCTTCGCTCCACCCGGTCACGATGCCCTGCTCGTTGACGGTGGCCGTGGCCGTGCAGACCGGCTCGGGCCGGGCGCCCGCCTGCGCCTGCTCACCGGGAGGGGTGGGAAGTCGCTCCATCGCCGCTCATCTCGCCCTTCGGGAACCTGCACGGCCGGGCCTGGGGGCAGGGCCCCTCCTGACAAGCATGATCCCGGGGAGCGCGGAGCACCAACCCGGCGCTGCCCCCGGGTGCCGCCGGCGGTCCTTTCCGGGCCCTGGCGCCGGCCGCGCCCGGAAAGCGGCCGCCGGCGGCGGCAAAACCGCCCCCGCCCCCGTACCCCCGTATCTCCGCCCCCGTACTTCTCGCGCCTGCGCCCTTGCGCTTTTTGTGGTTCCCCGTCCCCGTGCTCCTCGTTTCCCCGTGTTCCTCCGGCGCCGCTCGCCCCTCCCGTGCCCCTGCCTTCCTTGTGTCCCTGCGCCGGGCGGCGGGAAGCGGGGGGAGCGGGGGCAAGCGGGGGAGGGGCGGTGGTCCGGAGACGTCGGCGGTCTGCTGGTGTCTGCGGGGCTGGTGGCATGCTGCGGGCGGCGATATTCGGTGCGCTCGGCAGGGGGTGGTGGCGTCAACTGTGGTGTCCGGTCGCCCTGTTGCGGGCTGCGGGCTGCGGGCTGCGGGCTGCGGGGGGCGGGGGATCGTCTTTGCCGTGAGGGGTTCCTGTGCGTGCGTGCGCGGCGGCGTGCGCGGATGTGGTCTGTGACACGTCTGTGACGGCCGGGGGACAGCGTCATGAAGTCGCCCGGGCACGCTTATCGAAAAGGGGCAAATTGCATTAATCGGGCATTTGTCTTCTGCTTTCGAGGGTGTGAGCAGTGATGACGGACCGATTGGCCGGAGGGAATCCCATGAGTCTCACACTCACCGCGCCTGACGCCGAGGCCCCCGTGCCCGCGCTGGCCCCGCGCGAGCGGGAGACGCTGCGTCATATCGCCGCCGGGTGCACCTACCTGCAGGCGGCCCGTCAGATGGGGCTCTCCAAGCACACGGTCGACGCCTATCTCCGCCGTATCCGGGCCAAGCTGAACATCAACAGCACGGCCGAACTCACCCGGCTGGCCATCTCCCTGGGACTGTGACACCCCGTCCCGTCCCGTCCCGTCCCGTCCCGTCCCGTCCCGTCCTGTGCTGTGGCTGCTTATGGGCCCGGGCCGGGTTTTGCTGTCCGGCTTCGCGCCCGAGGGCGGCATCCCGGGCGTCCTCGGCGTCTTCGGGCTGTTCCTGGCCGTCGGCTGGGGCCTGGGCTGGGTGTTGCCCGCACCTCGCGGTCCGGCTGCGCGACGGCGAGTCCATGCGGGCGGCCGGCTTTTTGCCGTGCTCCCGCTGGTGTCCGCCTCCGGCGCCCTTCGTCCCCGTCGGTGAACTGCCCGGCCGGCCCGGCGCGGTCGCCACGGTCGGCCCCATGACGTACGGCGCCGAAGCGGCCCGCGATCTCGCCCCGGGCCCCCGTCGGCCGGGGCGCCGTCCTCGCCGCCGGCATCTTTGCCGCCGGCAGCGGGCCGCCGGGTCGAAGCCCAGGTCCTTGCACGAACGGTCCGCGGTCACGGCGTGCGCACCGTCCTTGCCCGGCACGGCCGCGGCGGCCTCCCGCGCCACCGCGGCCGTGCCGGGCCGAGCGGCTGTCTGCCACCGCGGCCGGCAGCCGCTCGCGCAACGCGTTCGCGCAACGCGTTCGCGCAGCGCGTGCACGCCGGCCGCCTTCGCCGGCCGCCTTCGCCGGCCGGCCGAGGCCTCGGCGGGCCCCGACGCCTCGGCGGGCCCCGAGGTGTCGGCGGGCCCCGAGGTGTCGGCGGGCCCCGAGGTGCCGGCCGGGCGGTGCGCCGGCAGCGTCGCCGTCCGCGGACTGAGTGCGTGCCGCACCCCTTCCCGGCAGCGGCGCCGCGGGCCGGTGCCTGTCCCCGTGGGGTGGTGCCTGTTCCCGTGGGGCGGGCGGTGGGGGAGTTGCGGGGGTGTGTGCCGGGCCCGTCGGGCAGGCGGGCCGGTGTGTGCTCAGGCCGGGCTGCTCAGGGTGCCGTCCACCCGTGCGGTGAACACGGCCCGGTCCTGCTGCAGGCCGGTGATGCGCGCGCTGAGCCGGCCGGCGCGGTCCGCGGGCAGGGGGGCCGCCTCGATCCACACCGGCGGGCCGAACTCCGCGTACTGGTGGAAGTCCGCGCGTACCGACGTGGGGGTCAGGGTCAGCGGGCCGCCCAGGGCGCCGGCGGCCTGGCGGGCGGCTTCGAGCAGGACCATGCCGGGGAAGTGGTCGCCGGCGTGCTCGAACAGGATGGGGTGGCGCGGGTCGGGGTCGAGCAGCCAGCGGCCGGCCCGGTCGGTGGCGCAGAGCACCACGTCGGCGGGCACGGCCTTGCCGGCGGCGGCCGGTGCCAGCGTGCGGTGCGGCTGCGCCCGCGCCGGCGGCCGGGCGCAGGACGCGGTGCCCCGCAGCCGGCGGTAGGTCGCCTCGGACACGCAGGCGAAACGGCCGCCGCCGGCGGCGCACCGGCCGCCGGCGCGTTCGATGGTGATGTCCATGCGGAACTCCGAGACCCGCCTGCCCCGGCGGACCACGTCGGTGCAGACGGCCGCCAGGGACAGCTCGCTGGGGCCGGGGCCGATCACCATGTCCTGCACGGACGTGGACAGATGCAGGTCCCGCAGCAGGAACTGGTGGCCCAGCGGCACGTCGAACTCGGCGTGCGCGAGGAAGAGCCCGGTCTGGCGAATGGTCTCTGCCGCCTGGAGCGCATCATGGTGCGTGCCGTCCGCGCTGGTGAAGAACGTATGGGTGCGCGGCCACTGGCCGGTGAGGGCGAAGCGGCCGTCGCCGAGCTGTTCACAGCCGGTCAGGAAGACCTCGGCATGGCTGGCCCGGTGCACGTACTCCCGGGGGACCGTGGTCGTCAGCCGCGGCATGGCCTGTACGGCCCGCGCGGCCATCGCTCCCGGCTCTTGTCGCGGTGTGACGAGATCTGTCGTACGGATCGTCAGAGGAGTCACGCGTACTCTCCGCCTCTCTCCACAGCAGTGTCGAGCAGATTGGGTGACGCAGCCCATAAGATACGGACCTACCGGTTTTCTTTTCAAGCCCAATTTGGCATGCTGAGGGCGCACCGCGGGCGCCTCCGGTCCAGGCGGAAACGGTGGCAGGCCTTCCGTTAAAAGGAGCCGGCCCACGGGCGGGCGCAGTTCCCGGGTCCGGCACCGGCAACGAACATACCGCCCAGGCGGTTTCATTGTTTTCGCGGTCCGGCTGATGCGGCCCGCCTTTGCGACTGGAGGAGTCAATGCCTCGTCAGCAGCAGTGCCCGTACGCCTTCGACCCGTCGGGCGGGGACCTTCACGGGGAGGCGGCCCGGCTGAGGGCCGAGGGCCCCGTGACCCGGGTGACCCTGCCGGGAGACGTCGGGGCGTGGGCGGTGACCGGCCAGCGGGAGATCAAGGACCTGCTGACCGATCCCCGCGTCTCCAAGGACGCCTACCGGCACTGGCCCGCGTGGATCGACGGAGCGGTGGCGCAGACCTGGCCGCTGGCCATCTGGGTGTCGGTGCAGAACATGGTCACCGCCTACGGGCAGGACCACACACGTCTGCGCAAGCTCGTGGCCGCGGCGTTCACCGCCCGCCGCGTCGCCCGGCTGCGCCCGCGCGTCGAGCAGATCACCCAGGACCTGCTCGACCGCCTCGCGGCGCTGCCGCCCGGGCAGCCGGCCGACCTGCGCCAGGAATTCGCCCACCCGCTGCCCGCGCAGGTGCTCGCCGAGCTGTTCGGCATCCCTGACGAGCACCGCGCGCGGCTGCGCCGGATCATCGCGGGCTTCTTCGACACCTCCGTCTCGCTCCAGAGCGCCCGGCAAAACGGCGCCGACCTGTACCTGACGATGAACGACCTGCTCGCCCTCAAGCGCGCCAGCCCCGGCGAGGACCTGACCAGCGCGCTGATCGCGGTGCGGGACGAGGACGGCACCCGGCTGAGCGAGAAGGAACTGGTCGACAACCTGATCCTGCTCTACACGGCGGGCTACGAGACCACCGTGAACCTGCTCGACAACGCCATCGCGCTGCTGCTGGCCCACCCCGCACAGCTCGCGCTCGTCCGATCCGGCGAGGCAGCCTGGGAGGACGCGGTCGAGGAGACCCTGCGGGTGGAGGCACCCGGCGCGAACGGGATCCTGCGCTACGCGGTCGAGGACGTGGAGGCCGGCGGGGTGGTGATCCCCCAGGGCGACCCGCTGGTCATCTCCTACGTCGCCGCGGGCCGCGACGCAGCCGTGCACGGGCCGGACGCCGGCCGCTTCGACGTCACCCGCGCCACCCGCCGCAGCCACCTCTCCTTCGGCCACGGCCCCCACTTCTGCCTCGGCGCCTCCCTGGCCCGGCTGGAGGCGACGGTCGCGCTGCGCGGCCTGTTCACCCGGTTCGCCTCCCTGACCCTCGCCGTCCCCGCGCAGCGGCTGCGCCCGCTGGAGTCGTTCATCTCCAACGGGCACCGTGAACTGCCCGTGCTGCTCGGGCCGCCGGCCGCCGCGGGCCGCCGGCCGTAGACCACCGTTCCCGGGCACGGGCAGGAGCGCGTCCCGGCTCACCGGCACGCCCCCGACGGCCTTGGGCGCACCGGTGATGTGCCGCCGCGTCCCGGGCGGCGGGGCACATCCCGCAGGCGGGTCCGTCCCGGGTGGGCAAATCCCCTGCGGCCTGGCCACCAGGGGGGCACAGGCGGCCCCCAAGGCCCCGGACCAGCTCGCCGGCGCAGCAAGGACCCCGGCTGCTGACGCCGCGCCGCACCCGCGCCCGGCGGCCGTACGGGCCCTGCCGGTCCCGGGACCACCACCCGCGCTCGCCCGTGCCGGCCGGCGGCGCGTGCGAGCGCGGGTGGCACAGTCGGGCGCAGCGGCCGGCCGCAGACCCCGGCCGCGCCCGCAGACCCCGGCCGCGCCCGCAGACCCCGGCCGCGCCCGCAGACCCCGGCCGCGCCCGCAGACCCCGGCCGCGCCCGCGGGCCGCGCCGGGCCGAGGCCTGCGGGCGCGGCGGCGCTGACGCATGCGATACGGCGCCCCCGCGGAGGAGCGTCTCGCCGGCCGGTGCCCGTGCACCCGGCCCCACCCCCCACCCCCGGCCCCCGGCCCCCGGCCCCCCGGCCCCGGCCCCGGCCCCGGGGGTACGGGCGCGGGGCCTGTTCGCCGCCGTCCGCGCGTCCCGCGCGGTGCGGCGTGGCGCCGGCCCCCGTGTGCAGGGCGCGTGCAGGGGGCGGAAAGCCGGCGCGGTCCGTGCCCGCGGCCCCGGTCCGTTCGCCGGCCGGGAGCTCCGGGGGACCGCGGTGGGCCGGCCGAACCCGGACGGCCGGTCTTGTAAGGGCGGCACGGGCCGCAGGACGCCGGCGCCGCCGCCGGCGCCGGTGACCAGTATGTTCTTTGGTGTGCGGGGGTGCGCCCGGGGCCTTGGGCATGTGCGAACGTACGACGGTGGCTGTGCAGAGCGGGTCGTGACGGCTTGTGAAGATACGGACTCGCTGGTTTTGTTCTGAGTGGGTGTCCACCCCGTTTCTTGTATCGTGCCCACTGCAACCATCTCGGGAGGACTCATGGCGCGGCAGGAGCGTGCGATCCGCACCAGACTGGCGATCTTGATGGCGGCGGCTTCGGTCTTCGACGAGTACGGCTACGAGCGCGCCACCATCGGCGAGATCCTGGCCCGGGCGGGCGTGACCAAGGGGGCCCTGTACTTCCACTTCCCGTCCAAGCAGGCCCTGGCGGAGGGCGTGCTCAGCCAGCAGTTCGCCGCGGTCACGGTGGAGCCCAGCCCCTGCAAGCTGCAGGAACTCGTGGACAGCGGGCTCACGGTGGCCTACCGGATGCGGCGCGACCCGCTGGTGAGCGCGGTGGCGAGGCTGAGCCTGGAGCAGGACGTGCGGGCCCAGTTCGGCACCACGGCGATCACCCAGTGGATCGACGCGAGCAGCTATCTGCTGGCCGAGGCCGAGAAGCAGGGCGAACTGCTCCCGCACGTCGAGCCGGCCGAGAGCGCGTGGATGTTCTCGGCGGCGTGGACCGGTGTGCAGGTCTATTCGCAGATCCTGTCGGGCCGCGACGACCTCGAGGCCCGGGTGGTGTCGCTCTTCGAGCATCTGCTGCCCGGCATCGCGGTACCCGCCGTACTGCGCAGCCTCGTCATCACCACCGAGCGGGCGGCCGAACTCGGTGCCCGCAGCGACCGGCAGCTGGCCCGGGCGGCGCTGGCCGGCGAACCGGCGGCGGCGAGCTGACCGGGCGTTCCGGGCGCAGCGCAAGGACCTGGTGACCGCGACGGGTGACGGAGCCCTCGTGCGTGCGGCGCAATGTGCCGGACCACTCCCCGGCCGGGGCCGAGCGGCCCCGCGGCGGGTGGACGGACGGTGACCGCGGCCGGGAGGACAAACCGCGGACACACCGGGTGCATCGGACGCATCGGGTGCGCAGCGCCGCCCGCCGCGGACCGGACACGGGCGGGCGGATACCGGCCGGCCGGCCGCGGTGACCGCCGTGCCCGGCTCCGCACCCTCCCGTCCGCACCCTCCCGTCCGCGCCCTCGTGCCCCCGGCCGGATCACCGCAAGCACCTATACAAACCGCTAGCGCGGTTTGTTACGGTGGGATCATCGTCCGGGCCGCACCGTGAAGGGAGGGAGGCGTCGTGAGCGTCGCGAATGACCTTCCCCGGGCCTTGCCGCAGCCGGCACACGTCCGCAGACGGTGCGGCCGAACGGGAGAGGGCCCGTGCGCAGGCGCCGGCGGGCCCGGGCGATGGTGCACACCGCTCGCGCCGGGCCGGCCTCCCGCAGCCGCGGCAACCCGCCGTGGTGAAACGACGGACGACGGGACACGGCGGGCACCCGGGTGCAGGGTGCCCGGGGCCGTGGCCCCTGCCAGGAGACGCATGATGGTCAAGCAGGAACGCGCGGCCCGTACCCGTCAGGCACTGATCCGTGCCGGGGCTGAGGTGTTCGCCAGGGAGGGGTTCGTGCCCGCTTCGCTCGCGGTGATCAGCAGGCGGGCGGGCGTCAGCAGCGGTGCTCTGCACTTCCACTTCGAGAGCAAGAGGGCGCTTGCCCAGGCCGTCGAGGACGAAGCGGTCCGGGCGGTGCGCCAGACCGTCAGGGACGCGTCGGACCGGGGCGGCGGTGCTCTTCAGGCGGTCGTGGACGCGACGTACGGCCTGATGAGCCGGATCGACGGCGACGTCGTGGTTAGGGCGGGGTTCGAGCTGTGCGGCGGTCTTGTCCATGGCCGGGGCCCCTCGCTCCGGCAGGAGTGGCAGCGCTGGATCGAGGACATGCTGCAGCGGGCCGGGCGGGACGGCTGGCTGGCCGAGGGGGTGTCGGTGGACGACGCCGCGGCCACCATCGTGGCCGCCACCATGGGATTTGAGGTGCTCAGCGGCGAGGACAGGGCGTGGCTCTCGCAGGAGAGGGTCACGGGGCTGTGGGACCTGCTGCTGCCACGGCTGGCCGAGCAGCATGCGCTGGGCAGCGTGAGCTGGGGCCAGGGCGCGGACAGCGGGGGCAAAGGGGACGACGGCGGCAGCCGGCGGGCCGGGGGCGTCTGGCTGGCGGACCCTCACACGTAGCAGGGGCGTCGGGCTCGCCGGCGCCCCTGGTGCGGCGTCTTTTTCACCGCCGGCCCGCGACGAGGCCCGCGCGCAGTTCCAGGCGGGAGCCGGTGAACCGGGACCGCATCCGGCGGTCGTGGGTGACCAGCACCACCGCGCCCCCGTAGCCCTCCAGTGCTGGCGCCAGCTTCTCCACCAGGGCGGGGGAGAGGTGGTCGGTGGGCTCGTCCGGCAGCAGCACGTCCACCGGCTCGCTCACCAGCCGGGCCAGCTCGATCCGGCGCCGCTGCCCGTAGGCCAGCTCGCCGACGCGCAGCCGCAGCGCACCGGACGCGGCCAGCCGGCGGCTGCGTCCCAGCTCCTGACGCCACTGGTCGTACTGCTGCCGGCGCCGGCGCCGCTCGGCGGCCTTCGCCGCCAGGTAGCCGGCGTACCCGTTGCCGTGCCGGGTGACCCGGCCGCCCTCGGCCTCCAGCACCGTGGCCGTCAGCCGCTCCAAGAACACCCGGTCGTGGGTGACTGCGACCACCGTGCCCCGGTGGGCCCGCAGACGCTCCTCCAGCCGGCCCACCGCGCGGTCGTCCAGGTCGTTGGTCGGCTCGTCGAGCAGCAGCAATCTCGGGCTGGGACGCCGGCGTTGCGGCCAGCGCGAGACGCGAGAGCTCGCCCCCGGACAAGGTGCCAAGGCGTCGGTCCCGCGCCAGCCTGGGCAGCCCCAGACCGCTCAGCGCCGTGTCCACCCGGGCATCGGCCCCATACCCCTCGCGGGCCTCGTACTGCCCGGTCAGCCGCCCGTAGGCGGCCAGCGCCTGCCGCAACCGCACGCCCTCGGGCACCGCCGCCGGCACCGCCTGGGCCTGCCGCAACGCCGCCTCGAGCGAGTGCAGTTCGGCCGGCGCCAGATCGACGGCGTCCTGGACGGTGGCCTCGGGCGGCAGCGCCGGCGTCTGGGCGAGGTGACCGACGCCGGCCGTGATGACCGTCACCTCACCGGCGTCGGGCCGCTCCTCGCCCGCGAGCAGACGCGGCAGGGCGGACTTCCCCGCCCCGTTGTCACCGACGACGCCGGCTTTCTCACCGGGACAGAGCGTGAACGAAACCTGGTCGAGCACGGTGCGCTCGCCGTACCGCTTGGTGACACCGTGCAGTCACCGTGCAGGGAAAGCTGAGAGGAATGTGACGCACGCATGCGAAAGCCCCTGTTCTCGGCCGTGCCGCCGATGGGAACGGATCCGGACACGAAAAAGCGCGAAGGGGCCGGCAACTGCTCGCAGGCGGGCCCCGTCCCCGCAGGCCCAGGGCCCGCCGACTCGCTAGCCTGGAGGAAGCGGGGGCGGCCCGGGCGACGGCCCAAGGAGGCTGACGTGGCTGAAACGACTACCGAAGCCGGAGCGAAGCACGGCGCACCCGCCGGCCCCGGCGTGCCCTACGGCGTCGGCGCGCCCCGCTACCTGCAGATCGCCGACCACGGCCTGATCGGCGATCTGCGCAGCGCGGCCCTCGTCGGCACGAACGGCACGATCGACTGGTACTGCTGCCCGCGCTTCGACGCCCCCAGCGTCTTCGCCTCGATCCTCGACGCCGACCGGGGCGGATCCTTCGAACTCGCCGCGGACGTCCCCACGCGCACGAAGCAGTTCTACTTCCCCGACACCAACGTGCTGATCACCCGCTTCTTCGCGGACGACGGAGTCGGCGAGATCCAGGACTTCATGCCGGTCGTCGACGACTCACGCGAGGCGGGCCGGCACCGCCTGATCCGCCGGGTGGTGTGCGTCCGCGGAACGCTGCCCTTCCGCGCGCGCGTCGCCCCCCGCTTCGAGTACGGCACCGTGCCGCACACCGTGCACGCCGAGGCCGGCCAGGCCGTCTTCGCCTCGTCCTCGCTGCGGCTCGCCCTGACCTCCACCGTGCCCATCGAGGTCGCGGGGGCGGACGTGTGGTCGCTGTTCAAACTGCATGAGGGCGAGTCCGCGGTCTTCACCATCGACCGGATCGGCGGCGATGTGGCACCGCGCTTCTGCGCCGTGGCCGAGGCGGAAAGGGAATTCAACGCGACCGTCCGCTACTGGCGGCGATGGCTCTCCCGCTCCCGCTACCGCGGCCGCTGGCGGGAGATGGTGCACCGCTCCGCCCTCACGCTGAAACTGCTCACCTACGCCCCCACCGGCGCCATCATCGCCGCCCCCACCACCAGCCTGCCCGAACAGCTCGGCGGCGAGCGCAACTGGGACTACCGCTACGTGTGGATCCGCGACGCCGCGTTTTGCGTGTACGCGCTGCTCAGGCTCGGATTCACCGACGAGGCCGAAGCCTTCATGGGCTTCCTCACCGAGCACGTCCAGCTCACCGTACCCGGCCCCGGCGCCGGCCCCCTGCAGATCATGTACGGCATCGACGGACGCCGCGACCTGCCCGAACGCGAACTGTCCCACCTCGAGGGCCACCGCGGCTCCGCCCCCGTACGCATCGGCAACGACGCCGTCGGCCAGCTGCAACTGGACATCTACGGCGCCCTCGTCGACTCCCTCTACCTGTACGACAAGTGGGGCAAACCCATCTCCAGTGCGCACTGGGACAGCATCAGCGAAGTCGTCGACTGGGTGTGCGAGAACTGGGACCAGCCCGACGAAGGGGTCTGGGAGACCCGCGGCGGGCGCAAGACGTTCCTCTACTCCCGGCTGATGTGCTGGGTGGCCATCGAACGCGCCATGCGACTGGCCCGCCACCGCGGTCTGCCCGCCGACCTGGTCCGCTGGGGCGCCGCCCGCGACGCCGTCTACCGGCGGATCATGAGCCACGGCTGGTCCGCCGAACGCCACACCTTCGTCCAGTACGAGGACAGCAACATCCTCGACGCATCCCTGCTGATGATGCCGCTGGCGAAGTTCATCTCCCCGACCGACCCGAAATGGCTTGCCACCCTCGACGCCCTCGGCGAGGACCTGGTCTCCGACTCCCTGGTCTACCGCTACGACCCGCAGGCCAGCCCCGACGGCCTGAAAGGCGAGGAAGGCACCTTCTCGATCTGCTCCTTCTGGTACGTCGAGGCACTCAGCCGCGCGGGCCGCCTCGACGAGGCCCGCCTCGCTTTTGAGAAAATGCTCACCTACGCCAACCACCTCGGCCTCTACGCGGAGGAGATCGGCCACACCGGCGAACAGAGCGGAAACTTCCCCCAGGCCTTCACCCACCTCGCCCTGATCAGCGCCGCCTTCAACCTCGACCGCGCCCTCGGCTGACACCGGGACGGCTGTTTCACGGCGCCTTGAAGAGGGCCGGGAAGCGCGGCGCGAGCCAGGGCCTGCGGCCCCTGACGAGGATGCGGCCCCGGGCGAGGGCGCTGCACTGGCCGCGGCGGCCGAGCGCCATCAGCACAAAGGTGACCGGCTCGATGAGGATGGTGCAGTCCGGTCGGGCCGGCGGCTGCGTGTCCACCGACACCGCACCGTCGGCCACCCGCACACCGAATCCGGTACCGCCCCACAGACGGATCGCGTAACAGGCGCTCAGCCCGGCCGTGCGGGCGGTGTCGGTCACCCGCGGCATGACCGTGACCAGGAACGGCAGGGTCAGCTCGGCCCGGGCGCGGTCGATCATGTGCGCACGCCCCAGGGCACGGGCGAGGTCGTACCCGTGGCCGAGCATGTGCGTGAGGAGATACGACCCCAGCACGTCCGGGCTCATCGGACCCAGCGGGGTGAGCACGGTTTCCTCCGCGGCCCCCTCCTCCAGCGCTGTGAGACAGGCATCGGCCTGCGTCACGATCATCGCGGCCAGCGGCTTTGCCCCGCGCTCGCCGAACGCCGCAAGCGCCTGTTCGTTGGCCGCGGCGAGGCTCTGCGGTGTGCCGTCCCCGTAACTGCGCGCGTGTCCCGCCGCGATATCCGCCATCAGCTCGTTGGCCAGCGCCAGATGCGCCGCCGCCTCCCCGACGCTCCACTGCGCCCCCGGCACCCTAAGCCCCATGTCAGCACCCCGGCGCAACAGCGCGGCGATCTCCCCGGCGCTCTCGCGTACGGCCGTGCCAAGCCCCTCGGGCAGGGCTTTGCGTGCGTCCTGCCCGGCCACCGATTCCACGCCGCTCGCCTCCTTGTCTGCGCGTCCGCGCCGGATGCGTGCACCACCGGGCGGCGGACGCAGGACGGATCACCCGCAGTACAGAACCAGGCGGCAAGGGCGGCGGCAAGACCCTGGACGATGCCCGCCGGCCCCACCACCGCATCCGCGGGCTGCCGGGACAGAGGCGTGGAGACAAGGGCGGGCAGAAACCCGTCGCGACGGCCGCCGGCCTGCTGTGACGTCGGCCACCTCTCCTTGCCGCAGCAAGGAAGGCATACCTAAGTTCTGTCTCATGGCTCCGCACGACCCCCCACCCCCCGACGCTCCGGACGAGGCCGCCGGCCGGCCGGACACCCCCGCCCTGGCCGACTTCGCCGTCGACCTCACGTCACAGGAGGTGCTCCGCCAGGCCCAGGTCCTGACCGCTCTGGGCCCCGACTGGGACCCCCTGGAGGCGCTGCACGCCGAGCAGGCCGCGCACGACCTGCTGTATTCCGGTCTCGACGACGAGCAGCAGCGCCTGTACGACGACCTGGTCGCGGCCGGCGTGCTCCCTGCGCGCGGGAGCGGCCATGCTGCCGCTTGACCCTCAGGCGGACCTGGGGCGCCGCGCCTGGGTGGCCTGTCCGAACTGCAACGACAGCCGCGGGTGCGCACCGTGTGAGCAGCGGCGCACCTGCCGCGACCACTGGCGCTACCTGCTCTCCCACACCGGCAGCCTGCTCCACCTGCAGTGCCCGTCCTGCACCCACGTCTGGGCGCACGAGAGCGGTTTCGGCGCCACCCGCTCCCGGTGAAACCGCATCTTTGCTGAAACTCCTGCGGCGGGCGGGCCTGCCTGCGGACAGCGGTCTTGAGGCCCCTGGCCGGGCCCGCACCGCCCTCGCCGGTCGGCGCATCCGCCTTCACCGCCCTGGCACACCTGGCCGGCCCGGCGCAGGAGGAGGACGGCACGCACGCGGTGTGGATCCTGCGCCGCAGCAGCAACGCGGGCCCTTGCGGCGGTGGCGAGGCCGGCCGGCTGCCGGCCCGCGGTGAGTCCGGCGCCGGCACCGTGGCCGGCCGAGGCACCTGCTGCGCCGCCCTGGCCGGCGCCACCGCGGAAAGCCCGGCCGTCGCGGAGGGCTGCCGCCCCGCCGGGAGCCTGCCGGGCGAGTACGCCGCCGTCCGCTGCGATGTCACAGGTGGGGTGAGCGGGTGACGGCGAGCGGGCGGGCGGGGCGGCGTGGCCTGCCGCCCCACCCGTGAAGTGCGCCGGTCAGCGGACCGTCCGCGCCGCCTGCTCGATGATGCGGGTGACGGCGTCCGGGTGGGACACGGTCACGGCGTGGGAGGACTTGATCTCCTCGATGCGGGCGCCTGCGCGCTTGGCCATGTAGACCTGAAGCTCCCGGGGGATGATCTTGTCATCGGTGCCCACCAGGGACCAGGAAGGGATGCTCTTCCAGGCAGGCTCGCCAGAAGGTTCCTCAAGGCCACTGCCGGTCCCGGGACGCTGGGTGACCGCCATCAGGCCGGCGGTCCTCGCGGGGACATCCGCAGCGAACGCCTGGTGGAACTTGGACTGGTCGATGTAGAGGTCGACGTCCTTGGAGCCGTCGGGGTTGGTGATCGGGACAGGACGCAGAACCTCGCCGATGACGCTGCCCTCGAACTTGCCCGCCAGCTCATTGGCGCTCTCGCCCTTGTCGGGGAGGAAGGCGTCGGCGTACACCAGTGCCTTGACGTTGCCGGAGCCGTGGGCGGCGTTGCTGATCACCGCTCCGCCGTAGGAGTGCCCGACAAGAACCACCGGCCCGCCGATGCCGGCCAGCAGGTGCTTGACGGAGGCGGCGTCGCTGCTCACACCCCGCAACGGGTTGGCCGCGGCCACCACCGGGTAGCCGTCCTCCTTCAGTCTCTTGATGACGCCGTTCCAGCTGGAGGAGTCGGCGAACGCGCCGTGGACGAGTACGACGGTCGGCTTGCCGGCCTTGGAGGCAGTGGCCTTGGCGGCCGGGGAAGTGGTCTTGGCGGCGCTCGCCGGACCGCCCGTCGCAGCGAAAAGGCCGGCGGCGACAGCCGCCGTGGCCATGAGGGTGAGAGGAGTGCGGGCACGCCGATAACGCGAATGGCGGGACATGAAAAGCCCTTTCGAGGCATAGGTGGTTTCAGCCATGGCCGGACAGATGGACATGGCCGCAGTACGGCAGGACGCTGCCGCACGTCGTGGAGAGGCAGACCGTGGGCGGCAAGCGGGAACATGTCCGGGGCTTGCCTGGAGCGGGCTACGGCCGAGATCGGCTCGGTGAATCGATCGGGCTCGACGGTTCCGTGCGCGGGTTGGCAGGGTGCCGAGCGACCGTGCCGTTCGGCTCGCCCACGGTGCTCATCGTGTCTGTGGGGTCGATGAACGGTGGAGGAAACGGATGATCACTGTTGTGCGCCGGTAAGGAACGCGCGCACGAACGCCGAGGTGGTGAACGGCTTCAGTGCTGCTGGTCCTCTAGGTGCTGTGAGCAGCGCAGTGCTCTCAGTTGCTGCCAAGGACGGTGCGCAGGGTGTGAATGGCCTGCTCCATCGCGGCAGTTGTGGCCTGCGTGGGCCGCAGGGAGTTGAGCATCATGAAGTCGTGCAGGATGCCGTTGTAGCGGATGCTCGTGGTGGGAACACCGGCCTGGGTCAGCTTGCGGGCGTAGGCCTCACCCTCGTCCCGCAGCACGTCGTTCTCGTCGACGATGACGAGCGCGGGCGGCAGGCCCTGAAGCTCCTCCAGGCTCGCCCGCAGCGGCGAGGCGGTGATCTCCGCCCGCTGGGCGGGATCGGTGGTGTAGCAGTCCCAGAACCAGGCCATGCCCTGCGCCGTGAGGAAGGGCCCGTCAGCGAATTCCCGGTAGCTTTCGGTGTCCTGGGCCGCGTCCGTGACGGGGTAGTACAGCGACTGGTGCACGAAGGTCACGTCGCCGCGCTGCTTGGCCAGGATGGCCAGTGCGGCGGCCATGTTGCCGCCGACGGAGTCGCCGGCCACCGCCAGACGGGAGGCGTCCAGACCTTCCTCGGCGCCCTTCGCGGTGATCCATCGAGCAGTCGCGTATGCCTGCTCGACGGCGACGGGGTACCTGGCCTCCGGCGAGCGGTCGTACTCGACGAACACGACGGCGGCATGCGCCCCGACGGCCAGCTCGCGCACCAGACGGTCATGAGTGCCGGCGTTGCCGAGGACCCAGCCGCCGCCGTGCACATAGAGGACGGCCGGCAGCGTGCCCTGGCTGCCGGCGGGCTTGACGATGCGTACCTGCACATCGCCCACCTCGGCGGGCACCGTGATCCACTTCTCCTCCACGTCCGGCTTCGCCACCGGCGCTGCCTGCAGGTCGTCCAGGACCTTGCGGGCACCCTCCGGGCCGAGCTCGTACAGGAACGGCGGGTTGGCCGTCGCGTCCGCGAGATCCTGCGCTGCGGGCTCAAGAATGGGCTTGGTCATCACTGAACTCCTTGGATCGGCGGGCTCTTGCCTGCTTTCACCCTTATGACAAGAGTCGCTGTTCATGGTGTGACACATATCGCAAAAAGGATAAAGCGACATCGGTATGGATGATCAATTCCAAGGGGCCGGTGATCATGCGAGGTGAGCGGGCGGAGGGTGGCTTGTCCCGTCCGGCCGTGGTGCCGGACGGCGGCGGCCGGGATCCGGGTGGATGGGCGCAGCGGCCCGGCGGACGTGCGTAGCCGTTGGTTGCGGCAGGGCTGCTGCGGCAGGTGCGGGAAGGAGTGCTGTCGCGGGGTGTTCAGGCCGTCCGTCGCTGAACGATCTCGGGACCTCGTTCTCATCTCCGCGAACACCCCGTGGGATTGATCATCCAGAGCTGGTGACGTGCTCGGTGAGAATGGCCTCCAGCGCGGGGGTGTCGCCACTTCGTGCGGCCTTGAGGAACGCCTCCGTGAGCCGGCGGTGGTCGTCCTGGTCGATGTGCTGTCGCCGCTCGGTACTCAGGTGTTTGCGGGCCCGGCTGACCAGCTGCCGGGCGTGGACCTCGTTGGTCTGCCCGAGGGCCGCCAGGCGGGCGTAGGGGTATTCGAAGACTTCCCGCAGGATGTAGGCGGCCCGCTCTGTCGGGTTCAGCCTCTCCATGAGACGGAGCACCGCGAGGCTGAGCGTCTCGTCCCGCTCGGCTCCCTCCCATGGGGCCGCGCTCGTGTCGACGGGTTCAGGCTGCCAGGGTCCGATGCAGATCTCCCGCCGTACCCGGGAGGAGTGCTTGCGGTTGATCGCCAGGCGGACGGTCATGGTCGTCAGGAACGCTGTGGCGGACCGGATGCCGGACCGGTCGAGGCCCTGCCACCGAAGCCAGACGTCCTGGACGACGTCCTCGGCCTCCGCCGTGCTGGCGACCATGCGATCGGCGACGGCGACAAGTCTCGGGCGCACCTGCATGAAGTGTCGCGCGGTTTCCTCGAGAGTTGCCGGGTTCGGCAGCTCGGAGTCCTGCATGGATGTTCCTTCGGATCGGCACTGTCAAGCTGCGCGTCGGCCAGGGATGCTCCGCAAGGCGGGAGCGAAAGCGACTCCTGCCGTGGAGTGCGAAGCGGAAGGCTTCCCGGGCGCCGGCGGTTCGCGGGCTTCGGCGGGGGCCGCGCGAGGCCGGGGCGATCCATCGCATCGTGCGGCTCGTTCGGTATGTCAGGCTCAGGCCTCTGGCCGGGCCTGGCGTGCGAGCCGTCGCCGGTGCGCCGCCGCCTCGCGCCCCGCCGCCCGGAGGATCTCGACGGCCTGCGAGCCATCCGGTTCCACCCGTCACGGCGATCGTCATGTCCATCACACTTTCCTGGCGGGGCCGGTCCCTTTCAGGCTCTGTCCGGCCGGGCCACCGGACCC
>NZ_JBEZLR010000109.1:0-32281 GCF_040652275.1 Streptomyces sp. NPDC048275 | reverse complement strand
GTGAGCGGGGTCTGGTGCGTCCAACTGCAAGGCGGAGGAGGGCGTCGACGCGGAGCGTCGGCAACCGACGACAACGCCGCAGGTGGGCGTGCCAGACCCCGCGTCTGCGGCATGATCCGCCGGACAGGCCCTAGGGGAGCCGCTCAGGTCTCCGTCGCGGCTCCCGTCAGGCCCAGCAGAAGTACCCGGGTGAACCGGCGCACCCACTCCTCGTCCGCCGGCTCCGCGCTGACCAGCGTGCGGTGCAGGACCGCACCCGCGACCACGTCGAAGATGAGGTCGGCGGTGCGGGCGGCCGTGTCGGGGTCGGACTCCCGGGGGAGCTCCCCGCGGGCGGTGGCGCGGGCCCGGCCCTCCAGGACGAGACGTTTCTGCCGGTCGACGATCGACGTGCGGATGCGCTCGCGCAGGGGCTCGTCCCGGGTGGACTCGGCGATGACGGCCATCAGGGCCGTCTTGGTCTCCGGGCGGTCCAGGATCGCCGCGAACTGGAGGACCACGCCCTCGATGTCCGTGGCGAGGCTGCCGCGATCGGGGAGTTCCAGTTCGTCGAAGAGGACGGCGACGGCGTCGACGACGAGTTCGTTCTTGCCCGCCCAGCGGCGGTAGAGAGTCGTCTTGGCGACCCCGGCCCGCGTCGCCACGTCCCCCAACGTCAGCTTGGACCAGCCCAGTTCGACCAGTGCCGCCCGCGTCGCCCGCAGGATGGCGGCGTCCGCGGCGGCGCTGCGCGGGCGCCCCGTACGAGGGGCGGCGGAAGTGCGACTGTGCATGTCGGTGACCCTATCCGCCGGGTCTGTGAGGTCGTATCGGGCGGTTGTGTGAAGCCGTGAGGGAGATCACCGGGGTGGGGCGGACAAGGGCGCCCTCGGACAGTTACGCTACGACTCGTAGCGAAAGCTCGAACGCGGGTGACAACCGCTGGCGCCAGGTGGGGACCCGGCGCTCTGCAGTGCCGAACACAGTGCCCGGTGCGGTACCCGATCAGGGGGTAACCCGCCTGGATTTCACAGCGCTTTTCACACACGCGCGGGAACGGGGGAGGATAGACGCATGCAGCCACGGAACATGTCCATGAGCGGAGTCGTCGACCTCGCCGCGGTGAAGGCGGCCCAGGAGGCCAAGGCGAAGGCGGAGCAGGCGCGCGCCGAAGCGGCCAGGCAGGGCGGCGGAGGTGGGGCCGTATCCCCCACCAGTCTCGTCATCGACGTAGACGAGGCGGGGTTCGAGCGCGAGGTCCTGCAGCGATCCACCGAGGTCCCGGTCGTCATCGACTTCTGGGCCGAGTGGTGTGAGCCCTGCAAGCAACTGAGCCCGGTGCTGGAGCGGCTGGCCGTCGAGTACAACGGGCGGTTCCTCCTCGCCAAGATCGACGTCGACGCCAATCAGATGCTGATGCAGCAGTTCGGGATCCAGGGGATCCCGGCCGTCTTCGCGGTGGTCGCGGGGCAGGCGCTGCCGCTCTTCCAGGGCGCCGCGGGTGAGCAGCAGATCCGCGAGACGCTCGACCAGCTCGTCGAGGTCGCCGAGCAGCGCTTCGGTCTCACCGGCCTGACGGTGGACCCCGATGCCGAGCCGGGCAGCGCCCCCGCTGTGCAAGAGGTGCCGGCCGGACCGTACGACGCTCTCCTCGAGGCCGCCGTACAGGCTCTGGACGCGGGCGACTTGGGCGGTGCCGTACAGGCGTACAAGAACGTGCTCAGTGACGACCCGGGCAACACGGAGGCCAAGCTGGGCCTCGCCCAGGCGGAGTTGCTGCAGCGCGTGCAGGGCGCCGATCCGCTTCAGGTGCGCAAGGACGCCGCGGAGAAGCCTGGTGACGTGGCGGCACAGATCGCGGCCGCCGACCTGGACCTGGTCGGCGGGCATGTCGACGACGCGTTCGGGCGGCTCATCGGCACGGTGCAGCGCACGGCGGGCGACGACCGTAACGCCGTACGGGTGCGACTGCTCGAACTGTTCGAGGTGGTCGGCGCCGACGACCCGCGGGTGATCGCGGCGCGCCGGGCACTGGCCAGGGCTTTGTTCTAACCGGTGCGCTGACCTGTTCCTAAACGCCGGGACCTGTGATGCCCAGGTGAAAGGTTGGTCGAGGGAGCGACATGTGGCCGCGCTTTACCAAATCTTGGTAAACGCGGCCGCTGTTACTGGGAGTAAGTCGGCGGCGTCGATCTGCCGGATTCCGTCCAGGGATCAACAGTTTTGTCGCCACCCCTGAAGCCACCCTGCGTCGCCGACCGATACCGACGGGTCGTTGTTCGGTTATCCGGCCGTTACTAGCCAGTAACGAACCCCCTTGTGCGGGCGGCGAGAATGCACCACGATCGGCCACGCTCGGTCCCTTCCCCCTACCCCGACAGCCAATCGGGTCAAGGGGTTTTGTGGGTCCCCACCGGGTGGAGGCGGTGGCAGTGGAGCCGCCTCTTGGACAGGGGGGTCTCTGCCGTTCGGCGGAGCCTGTCCAGCAGGTTGTGCGTGATGTGTGTCAGGCGCGACCAGTGGTTGTCGCTCGGGGGTGATCGCCAGTGATTCGGGCACGGTTCGCGCCTGAAGAGTACGGGCGCTCTCCTTCCCGAGGACGTAGCACTTCTCCCATCCCTGCCCGGCTGAGCCGCCGATGTGGGTCAGTCAGGGCCAGGAGATGTACGTCCGAGAAGGAGGAAATATGGAGTCCCAGGTGCGTGGCGGGACCAGATGGAAGCGGTTCGCTGTGGTCATGGTGCCCAGCGTGGCCGCCACAGCAGCGATAGGTGTCGCCCTCGCGCAGGGTGCTCTCGCGGCGTCGTTCAGCGTTTCCGGTCAGTCGTTCAAGGTGACGGCGGACCAGCTTGTCGGTACGGGCTTCTCGCAGTACGGAGCGATCGACTCGGGGTACACCCTCGACGGCAAGAAGACGGCTCACCCCGTCGCGGTCTCCGCGTTCAAGAACGCGTCGATCACCAACATGTGCCAGTCGGTGGTCACCCCGGACATCCCGCTCCTCGGTTCCGTCAGCCTGACGCTGAAGGCCGGCGGGAACGGTACGCCGGTCGAGGCCGACAACCTGTACATCGACGTCGAGGACCTTCAGGCCAACGCGACGTTCACCAACATCGACATCGGTGTTGCGGCCAAGGACGCCAACAAGGGTCCGGGCATCAAGAGCGGTGACACGGCCAACCCGTGGGGCTTCGCTCAGCAGGCCGAGAAGGCCGTGCTGACCGACGTCAAGCAGACGGCGTGGGCGACCACCGCCGGTACGTTCAAGCTCAGCGGCCTGAAGATGTCGCTGTCCAAGGGCGTCAAGGAGTGCTACTAGGCACTCCATGGGGCGGGCGAGGGGGCCCCGGCTGTCTCGCCCGCCCCGCTCCTTATCGCCGTACGCGGATTTCTCGCGCGTACTTTTCACAGTAAAGCCGTTCCAGGGAGCTGTTTTCCATGAGCGCCGAGACTCCTGCCGCGCCCGGCCAGAACGAGCACTACCTCCGGGTCTTCCGGCGGCACTTCCGTATCTGGAGGGGGCAACGCCCGTTCTGGGCCGGCCTGTTCGTGCTGCTCGGCGGTTTCCCCATCGCCTACTTCCCGTACGCGAACCTTCAGATCGGCCACTTGACGCTGGCGATGGCCACCACCGCCGGCGCCGGCTCTCTGATCATCGGCGTGCTCCTCGGGGTGCTGGGCGTGAGCCTCTGGTTCCAGAAGCACGTACGGACCTTCGCCGGAGTCGCGGCGATTCTGCTGGCGCTCGTCTCCATCCCGGTGTCCAACCTCGGCGGCTTCCTCATCGGCTTCCTGTTCGCCATGATCGGCGGCGCGATGGCGGTCTCCTGGGTCCCGGGCGAGCCTGGCGAGGAGCAGGGCGCCGTGGCGTACAAGACCGAGGGCGGCACTCCGAGCGCCCCGAGCAACCCGAACACCCCGATCACCCCGCACCTCCCGGAAACCCCGGCATCCCCGGTATTCCCGGACAGCGCGAACGGCGTGAACAGCGACGCCCCTGCGGTCGCCGACGAGGTGGGCGAGCCGAAGGATCTGTCAGGTACGAGCCCCGCCTTTGGGGCGAACGGGAGGCACAGTGCCGGCTGACGAGGTGACCCACGGGACTGATGTGGACGAGTCCCGGGTGAGAACCGGGCCGCGCCACGCGGCCCCCAGGAAGCCGCTGTTCACCAGGTTCCACATGCCTGCCGGGAAGGCCGTGGCGCTCGCGGCGATGCCGACCGCGGTCCTCATGGGGATGGGTTTCACGCCGACGCTCGCACAGGCCGACGACCAGGCGTCGACGTCGAAGAGTCTGACGGCCGAGGAGTACCAGGCGTGCGTGGAGGCCGTGGACGGCTCCACGGACGGCGAGGACGCGTCGGCGAGCGCCACCCCCACGCCGTCCGCCTCCGCCTCGGGGAGCGCCACCGCGTCCCCCGACGAGGCCGAGCCGACCCCTTCGGACACCGCGTCCTCGGGCGAGGACTCGTCGTCGGATTCAGGTTCCGACGAAGAGGCCGAGCCCACGCCCACGCCGTCCGCGAGCAAGACGGCCCAGAGCGGCGGCAGCGACGACACGGCCACGGCGACCCCCTCGGCCTCCGCGAGCAGCGACAACGTGCTGGAGACCATCGGCGACGCGATCACGGACGTCTTCACGGGCGACGAGGACGCCGCGGCGAGCGCCACCCCCACGCCGTCCGCCTCCGCCTCGGCGAGCGCGAGCGAGGGCACGTCCGACACGGGCACCACCGACACCGTCAAGGACACGACCGACAAGGTCACCACGACGGTCGACGACATCGTGAAGGACGCGACCGACACGGCGTCCGAGGTGGCCGAGGACACCACGGAGACGGTCACGGAGGCGGCCGACGAGGCCGCCACGTCGTCCCCCAGCCCGTCCGAGAGCTCCGCCGTGGACCCGGACGACTGCCCGGTCGCCACGGACGAGGAGGGCGGCGTCGACAACCCCGTGACGCTGCCCGACGACCCCTGGTACCTGAACGCCAGTTCGCTGCTGCTCAAGGGCGCGGACTATCAGGGCATCGTGAAGGTGAAGACCGCCAACGGCACGGTCAAGAAGGTCCTGAAGTACGTGATCTCCGACGGCACCGACATAGGTGATCTGCACCAGACGGTGGACGACAAGCAGGCGGGCAAGACCTACCACGTGCAGGCGGGCAGTGGCACGACGTCCACCATCCGCGACGGCAAGACCGTCATGTACACGGAGAGCATCTCCGGCAACCTGCTCGGCCTGATCCCGGTCGAGTTCAGCCCGGAGAACCCTCCGCCGCTGAACATCCCGCTGATCTACTTCACCAAGGTGAAGGTCGTGCAGGCGGGCCAGTTCGGCGGAACGCTGACCATACCCGGGCTGCACCAGTACACCAGCTGACCGTCACGCACACAGACCCGTTCGGGAGCCGCGCACAAGCACTGGGGCCCGGTACTTCACCGTCAGGTGAGGGACCGGGCCCCAGCGCTTGTCACGTGACGGCATTTTCGCGCTGGAGGCAGCGATGCGCGGTTTGTTCGAGGACCTGGACCGGCTCGACCTGGACGCGCACCTGCGTCGTTGGTCGGCGCCGGAGGCCGCGCGGGCGGATGGGGACGTGAGCGAGTGGATGGCCGCGGCCCAGATGTTCGCCGCCCGCATCCAGGAGGACCCGGCCCGGGTGACCGATGAGCAGTGGCGGGCGGTCGAGCGGGCCTGGTCGGCCCTGCTGGCGGCCGCCGAGCGGGCGACCGGCCCGCAGCGCAACGAATGGCTGCTGCGCGACCTGTGGCTCAGGTCCTGGCTGGTGGAGAAGATCGGCCCGCACGGGGACGAGTCCCTGTTCGATCCCGGACCCGTGCTCGAACGCGTCCTGGACGCCATGCCGATGAGCCCCGAGGCGGCCGCCGAACTCGCCCCGGGGTGGCGTGATCTCGCCCGTGAGCGGATCCTCGAACTGCGCATGATCCGCATGCTGTTGAACCCGGCCCGGCACATCGCCCCGCTGCTCGCCGACCACCCCCGCCGTCCGGAGCTGGACACCTGGCAGGAGGTCGCGGCCCGATTGCCCTGACGCACCGAGGGCGCCCCCTGTCGCAAGGGGCGCCCTCAGCGGCGTACGGAAAGTGCGCGGGTCAGGCGCGGCCGCCCTCGCCCAGGTGGTGGACGCGGACCATGTTGGTGGTGCCGGGGACGCCGGGGGGCGAGCCGGCGGTCATGACGACGACGTCGCCCTCGTTGAAGACCTTGAGCTTCTGCAGCTCGCGGTCGACGAGGTCGACCATCTCGTCGGTGCTCTTCACGAACGGCACGACGTGGGACTCGACGCCCCAGCTCAGCGCGAGCTGGTTGCGGGTGCCCTCGTCCGTGGTGAAGGCCAGGATGGGCTGGGAGACGCGGTAGCGGGAGAGGCGTCGGGCCGTGTCACCGGACTCGGTGAAGGCGACCAGGCCCTTGCCGCCGAGGAAGTCGGCGATCTCGCAGGCGGCACGGGCGACCGAACCACCCTGCGTACGCGGCTTCTTGCCCGGGACCAGGGGCTGCAGGCCCTTGGAGAGGAGCTCTTCCTCGGCCGCGACGACGATCTTCGACATCGTCTTGACCGTCTCGATCGGGTACGCGCCCACGCTCGACTCGGCGGACAGCATGACCGCGTCGGCGCCGTCCAGGATCGCGTTGGCGACGTCGGAGGCCTCGGCGCGGGTCGGGCGGGAGTTGGTGATCATCGACTCCATCATCTGGGTCGCGACGATCACCGGCTTGGCGTTGCGGCGGCACAGCTCCACGAGGCGCTTCTGCACCATCGGGACCTTCTCGAGCGGATACTCGACGGCCAGGTCGCCACGGGCCACCATGACGGCGTCGAACGCCGCGACGACGGCCTCCATGTTCTCGACCGCCTGCGGCTTCTCCACCTTGGCGATGACGGGGACCCGGCGGCCCTCCTCGTCCATCACCTTGTGGACGTCCTTCACGTCGTCGGCGTCGCGCACGAAGGAGAGGGCGACCATGTCGCAGCCCATCTTCAGGGCGAAGCGCAGGTCCTCGATGTCCTTCTCGGACAGCGCGGGCACGTTCACGGCCGCGCCGGGCAGGTTGATGCCCTTGTGGTCCGAGATCACACCGCCCTCGATGACGACCGTCTTGACCCGGGAACCGTCGACCTCGACGACCTTCAGCTCGACGTTGCCGTCGTTGATGAGGATCGGGTCGCCCTTGGAGACGTCGCCGGGCAGGCCCTTGTAGGTCGTGCCGCAGATGTGCTTGTCGCCGGGCACGTCCTCGATGGTGATGGTGAACTCGTCACCGCGCACCAGCTCGACGGGTCCCTCGGCGAAGGTCTCCAGGCGGATCTTCGGACCCTGCAGGTCGGCGAGTACACCGATGGCCTTGCCGGTCTCGGCGGCGGCGGCCCGGACGCGGTCGTACCGCCCCTGGTGTTCGGCGTGCGTGCCGTGGCTGAAGTTGAAGCGGGCCACATTCATGCCGGCCTCGATCAGCGCGACCAGCTGCTCGTGGGAGTCGACCGCGGGGCCGAGAGTACAGACGATTTTCGAACGGCGCATAGGGCGATCCTATCGGTTTGTTTCACTACGGAATATTCCGACTGGTGGAAGATACAAAGGGGCGGAGCGCCGCTCAGGTGAGGTTCTGGCCATCGCTCACGCCATCGCTCACCAGGGCGTACGTCTGCGTGGCGATCTCCAGTTCCTCGTCGGTCGGCACCACGGCGACCGCCACCCGCGCACCCTCGGGCGAGATGAGCCTGGGCTCGTCCGCTCGTACGGCGTTCAGGTCGGCGTCGACCGCCAGACCGAGCTCCTCCAGACCGGCGACCGCGGCCTCGCGCACCGGCGCGGCGTTCTCGCCCACTCCGGCGGTGAAGGCGATCGCGTCCACCCGGCCCAGTACCGCGTAGTAGGCGCCGATGTATTTCTTCAGGCGGTGGATGTAGATGTCGAAGGCGAGCTGCGCCTGCTCGTCACCCTCGTCGATACGGCGGCGGATCTCGCGCATGTCGTTGTCGCCGCACAGACCGATCAGGCCGCTCTTCTTGTTGAGCAAAGTGTCGATCTCGTCGGTGGACATCCCGCCAACCCGCATCAAATGGAAGATGACCGCCGGATCCATGTCGCCCGACCGGGTCCCCATCACCAGTCCCTCCAAGGGCGTCAGCCCCATGGAGGTGTCCACGCACCGGCCGTTCCTGACCGCCGACGCCGAGGCGCCGTTGCCGAGGTGCAGCACGATGACGTTCACGTCCTCCGGTGCCTTGCCGAGCAGCCGCGCCGTCTCCCGGGACACATACGCGTGCGAGGTGCCGTGGAACCCGTACCGCCGGATGCGGTGCTCGTCGGCGGTCTTCACGTCGATCGCGTAGCGCGCCGCCGACTCCGGCATCGTCGTGTGGAACGCGGTGTCGAAGACGGCGACCTGGGGCAGGTCCGGGCGCAGTGCCTGGGCGGTACGGATGCCGGTCAGGTTCGCCGGGTTGTGCAGCGGTGCCACCGGGATCAGCCGTTCGATCTCGGCGAGCACGGTGTCGTCGACGACGGTCGGGTCGGAGAAGAACTTGCCGCCGTGCACGACCCGGTGGCCGATCGCGGCCAGCTCGGGGGAGTCCAGGCCGAGCCCGTCCTTGGCCAGCTCCCCGGCGACGGCCTTCAGGGCGGCGGCGTGGTCGGGGATGGGGCCGTTCGTCTCGCGGGAGTCGCCGGTGGTGAGCGCGGTGTGCTTCAGGCGGGAGGTTCCCTCGCCGATGCGCTCGACGAGGCCCATGGCGAGGCGGCTGCTGTCGCGCATGTCGAGCAGCTGGTACTTCACCGACGAGGAGCCGGAGTTGAGGACGAGGACGCGGGTGGCGGTCACTGCGGGGGTGCTTTCTGGGTCGGGGACGGTGGCGTTCATGCGGTGCCGGCGGTCTGGACCTGCTGGGCGGACTCGGCCTTATGGGGAGTCTGGGCCTGGATCGCCGTGATCGCGACGGTGTTGACGATGTCCTGTACCAGCGCGCCGCGGGACAGGTCGTTGACGGGCTTGCGCAGGCCCTGCAGGACCGGGCCGACGGCGATCGCGCCGGCCGAGCGCTGCACGGCCTTGTAGGTGTTGTTGCCGGTGTTGAGGTCGGGGAAGATCAACACGCTGGCCTGACCGGCGACTTCGGAGTCGGGCAGCTTGGTGGCGGCGACCGTCGGCTCGACCGCGGCGTCGTACTGGATCGGCCCGTCGATCCTCAGATCGTCGCGCCGCAGCCGTACCAGGTCGGTGGCCTCGCGCACCTTGTCGACATCCGCGCCCGACCCGGACGTACCCGTCGAGTACGACAGCATCGCGATCCGCGGTTCGACGCCGAACTGCCGGGCGGTGGCGGCCGACTGGATGGCGATGTCGCAGAGCTGCTCGGCGTTCGGGTCGGGGTTCACGGCACAGTCGCCGTAGACGAGGACCTTGTCGGCGAGGCACATGAAGAAGACGGACGACACGATCTTCGCGTCCGGCTTGGTCTTGATGATCTCGAAGGCGGGCCGGATGGTCGCGGCGGTGGAGTGCACCGCGCCCGACACCATGCCGTCGGCGAGCCCCTCCTGCACCATCAGCGTGCCGAAGTAGTTCACGTCGGCGACCACGTCGTACGCCAGCTCGACCGTGACCCCCTTGTGGGCGCGCAGCGCGGCGTACTTCTCGGCGAACGCGTCGCGCAGCTCGGAGGTCGCCGGGTCGATCAGCTGGCAGTCGCCCAGGTCGATGCCGAGGTCGGCGGCCTTCTTGCGGATCTGGTCGACCGGGCCGAGCAGCGTCAGATCGCACACGCCGCGGCGCAGCAGCACCTCGGCGGCGTGCAGGACGCGTGCCTCGGTGCCCTCGGGCAGGACGACCCGCCGCTTGTCGGAGCGTGCCTGTTCGAGCAGCTTGTGTTCGAACATCATCGGCGTGAGCCGGTCGCTGCTCGGCGCGGAGACGCGCCCCAGCAGATCGCTCGTGGGTACGTGCCGCTCGAAGAGGCCGAGGGCGATCTCCGCCTTGCGGGGCGTGGCGGCGTTCAGCTTCCCCTCCAGGGAGAAGAGCTCGGCCGCGGTGGGGAAGGAGTTCCCGGCCACGGAGACCACCGGGGTGCCCGGCGCGAGGCGCGCGGCGAGGGTGAGGATCTCGTCTCCGGGCCGCTCGCCCAGGGTGAGCAGCATGCCGGCGATCGGCGGAGTGCCCGCGCTGTGCGCGGCCAGCGCGCCCACGACGAGGTCCGCGCGGTCGCCGGGGGTGACGACCATGCAGCCCGGGGTGAGGGCCTTCAGGAAGTTCGGCAGCATGGCGCCGCCGAAGACGAAGTCGAGTGCGTCACGCGCGAGCCCCGCGTCGTCGCCGAGCAGCACCTTGCCGCCGAGGGAGTGGGTGATCTGCGCGACGGTGGGCGCGGCGAGCGCGGGATCGTCGGGAAGGACGTAGCAGGGCACGGGGAGCTGGGAGTCGAGCCGCTCGTTGATCCCGGCGCGGTCGGCCGGGGCCACCCGGTTCACCACCATGGCGAGGACGTCGCAGCCCAGACCGTCGTACGCGCGATAGGCGTTGCGTGTCTCCGCGCGCACGGACTCGGCGGTCTGCCCGCGGCCGCCGACGACGGGGATGACGGAGGCGGCGAACTCGTTCGCGAGGCGGGCGTTGAGCGCCAGCTCGTCGGGGAGCTGGGTGGCGGCGAAGTCGGTGCCGAGGACGAGGACCATGTCGTAGTCGCGGGCGACGCGGTGGAAACGGTCGACGAGGGTGGAGACCAGCTCGTCCGTCCCCTGCTCGGCCTGGAGCGCGGACGCCTCGCGGTAGTCCATGCCGTACACGGTGGCCGGGTCCTGGGTCAGCCGGTAGCGGGCGCGCAGCAGCTCGAAGAGCCGGTCCGGGCCGTCGTGGACGAGCGGGCGGAACACTCCCACCCGGTCGACCTGGCGGGACAGGAGTTCCATGACCCCCAGTTCGACGACCTGGCGGCCGTCGCCGCGGTCGATCCCGGTCACGTACACGCTGCGCGTCACGCGTGCTCTCCATCCGTTTCGTCGCTGGGGTGAGCCGCGTGGCACACCGTGATTTTTTTGGGGCTGTTTTTTGAGGCTCGGAAAAATAGCCCACGAGGGTGAGCAGAACCCTCTTGACAATACCTGTGTGGGTGGATAAGGCGCTCGCCAGGACAAACGCCCTGGTGAGGCCCGGACGGGAGGGCCGGTGCGGGGGGTGTTCCCCGGCTGTTCTCCGGGCGGAATCGGCGATGGTCCTGGTGCCGTGAAACAATCAGACCGGCTCACACGTACCAGCAGCGAGCAGGAGACACAGCACGATGCGTATCGGAGTTCTCACCGCAGGCGGCGACTGCCCGGGCCTGAACGCCGTGATCCGGTCGGTCGTGCACCGAGCGGTCACCAACTTCGGCGACGAGGTCATCGGCTTCGAGGACGGCTACGCGGGCCTGCTCGACGGCCACTACCGCACCCTCGACCTCAACGCGGTCAGCGGCATCCTCGCCCGCGGCGGCACCATACTCGGCTCCTCGCGGCTGCAGCGCGACCGGCTCCGCGAGGCCTGCGAGAACGCGCAGGACATGGCCCGCGAGTTCGGTATCGATGTGCTGATCCCGATCGGCGGCGAGGGCACGCTGACCGCCGCCCGGATGCTGTCGGACGCGGGCCTGCCCGTGGTCGGCGTCCCGAAGACGATCGACAACGACATCTCGTCGACCGACCGTACGTTCGGTTTTGATACGGCGGTGGGTGTCGCGTCGGAGGCGATGGACCGCCTCAAGACCACGGCCGAATCCCATCAGCGCGTGATGGTCGTCGAGGTCATGGGCCGGCACGCGGGCTGGATCGCCCTGGAGTCCGGCATGGCGGCCGGCGCCCACGGCATCTGTCTGCCCGAGCGCCCCTTCGACCCGTCCGACCTGGTGGCGATGGTCGAGGAGCGCTTCGCCCGCGGCAAGAAGTTCGCGGTCATCTGCGTCGCCGAGGGCGCCCACCCCGCCGAGGGCACCATGGACTACGGCCACGGCGAGATCGACCAGTTCGGCCACGAGCGCTTCCAGGGCATCGGTACGGCGCTGGCGTACGAGCTGGAGCGCCGCCTCGGCAAGGAGGCCAAGCCGGTCATTCTCGGCCATGTGCAGCGCGGGGGCACGCCGACGGCGTACGACCGCGTGCTCGCCACCCGGTTCGGCTGGCACGCGGTCGAGGCCGCGCATCGGGGGGACTTCGGCCGGATGACGGCGCTGCGCGGTACGGACGTACTGATGGTGCCGCTCGCGGAGGCGGTCACGGAGCTGAAGACGGTGCCGAAGGATCGGATGGACGAGGCGGAGTCGGTGTTCTAGGCCCTGGTAGGCACTCCTCCAGGTACTCCTCGCTTCAGTACGTGCTCCTCTGGATCGTCGACCAGAAGTGGTCGACGATCCGGTCGAGGAAGTCCCGGCCCGAGTCGTCGGCGTCGGCGGCGGCCGAGCCGGCGCCCCAGCTGAGCGTGGCGACCATCTGCCCCTGATACTCCGAGTGCATCTCCTGGAGGACACCCTCCAGGAGGCGCCGGTCCAGCGGCACCATCTTCCCGAGTGGCCGCACGTACGCCTGCCAGCGCGTCGTCACCGCGCTGCGCAGCAGCTCCGCGAGCTTGCCGTCGCGCCCCGTGACGGTGATGAAGTCCGGCAGCGACAGCTCGAGCACGTCGGCGAGCATGGCCGACTGTCGCTCGTTGCCGCGCCACTCGCCGGCCTCCTCCATCCGCTGGTACGCCAGGAGTTCGAGGCCGACGGCGCCGGCGACGTCCTCCTGGGCGAGGCCGCGCGCGACGCGGTGCTCACGCAACGTTCGTGGCGCGCCGATGAGTTCGCTCGGAGAACACCACAACACCGCCGCGAGCGCGGTGAGTTCGGGTCCGCTCGGCTCGGTGGTCCCGCGCTCCCAGGCGGTGACGAGATCGGGTGTGACATACGGCAGCCCGTACGAGGCTCTCATCCCGTACGCGACATGCTCGGGCCCCATGCCGAGCGCCGTCCTGATTCGGCGGGCGGCCGGAGCGTTGAAGGGCGGGGTGGGCCGTTGGGCCTGCGGTGATTGCACGCGCACAAAATATGGGGCTGGGGCCAGCGGGGACTACGTTCTGTTCGGCCACAATCACAGATTGTAGGAACATACGGTTTCGGATGTGGGCGAGCTTCGTCAGCGCGGCGGAAGCTGGTCTTGTGCATGGAAGGTGTAGATGTCGGTCACCGCGCCCTACTGGGGCTCCCGCGGCGAGCTGAGTCAGCCTTTCACCCACCGGTACTGCAGTTCCGGCCGCCCCACCTGCCCGTACTGCGGAGCGCGCGCCGCGCGTCCCGAGTCGACCAGGTGTTCCAGGTACCGCCGGGCCGTGATCCGGGAGATGCCGACCGCCTCGGCGACACCGGTTGCCGTCAGGCCCTCGGTGGAGTCCCGGAGCGTCAGGGTGACCCGCTCCAGCGTCGGTGCGCTCAGCCCTTTGGGGAGTGCCGCCGGGCCCGGTGCGCGCAGGGTGGCCAGGGCGCGGTCCACCTCGTCCTGGCCGCTGGCCTCGCCCACCGACGCGTGGAACTCGGCGTACCGGACGAGGCGGTCGCGGAGCGTGGCGAAGGTGAACGGCTTCAGGACGTACTGCACGACCCCGAGCGAGACCCCTTCCCGTACCACCGCGAGGTCCCGCGCGGACGTCACCGCGATCACGTCGGCGTGGTAGCCGGCGGCGCGCAGCGAGCGGGCGAGCTGCAGGCCGTGCACATCCGGCAGGTGCAGGTCGAGCAGCAGCAGGTCCACCGGCGTGCGGTCCAGGGCGCGGCGCGCCTCCGCGCCCGTGTGGGCCTTGCCGACCGCCGTGAACCCGGGCACGCGGCCGACGTACATGACGTGTGCGTCGGCGGCGACCGGGTCGTCCTCGACGACGAGTACGCGGATGGGCTCGGTCATACGTCGCCTCCGGGCACGGCGGGCTGGGCGGTCTCGGGCTCGGCAGCGGCGCATTCAACGGTGTCCGGAGCCGCACCCACCGTAGGCAACGGCAGTCGGACCTCGAACTCCGCCCCGCCCCCGGCCGCCTCCGCCACCGTCAGCGTGCCCTGGTGACGGCTCACTGCCTGGCGTACGAGGGCCAGTCCGAACCCCCGGCCCCCGGGCCCCGACGGTTTCGTCGACCAGCCGCGCTGGAACACCTCCTCCGTGTGGGCCGGGTCGACCCCCGCCCCCGTGTCGGCGACCCGCAGCACCAGGCCGGTGGCGTCCGTGCACACCGTCACCGTGACCCGCGCCCGCGCCGTGCCCTGCGCCGCGTCCATGGCGTTGTCGATCAGATTGCCCAGCACCGTCACCAGGTCCCGGGACGGAAGGTCGGCCGGCAGCAGCCCGTCGTCGATGCCGCTGTCCTGCGACACGACCAGTTCCACGCCCCGCTCGTTCGCCTGGGCCGCCTTGCCCAGCAGCAGTGCGGCGAGGACCGGTTCGCTGACCGCCGAGACGACCTCGTCGGTGAGCGTCTGGGCCAGTTCCAGCTCGGCCGTGGCGAAGTCGACCGCCTCGTCGGCGCGGCCCAGTTCGATCAGCGAGACCACCGTGTGGAGTCGGTTCGCGGCTTCGTGTGCCTGTGAGCGCAGCGCCTGGGTGAAGCCGCGTTCGGAGTTCAACTCGCCCATCATCGCCTGGAGTTCGGTCACATCACGCAGGGTGACGACCGTGCCCCGGCGTTCGCCGCCGGACACCGGGGAGGTGTTGACGACCAGGACGCGTGACGCCGTCAGGTGTACCTCGTCCACCCGCGGTTCCGCCGACAGCAGCGCGCCCGTCAGCGGTGCGGGCAGCCCGAGGTCGGCGACGGAGTGGCCGACCACCTCGTCCGTCACGCCCAGCAGCTCCCGCCCGCCGTCGTTCATCAGCGCCACCCTGTACTGCCCGTCCAGCATCAGCAGACCCTCGCGTACGGCGTGCAGCGCGGCCTGGTGGTAGTCGTGCATACGGCTGAGTTCGGCCGCGTTCATGCCGTGGGTGGAGCGGCGCAGCCGGGCGTTGATGACGTACGTGCCCATGCCGCCGAGGGCGAGGGCGCCCGTCGCCACCCCGATGAGGGCCTTCACCTGATCCTGCACCCGCTTGGTGATCGCCTCGACCTTGATGCCCGCGCTGACCAGCCCGACGGTGCGGCCGTTGTCCACGATCGGGGTGACGGCGCGCACGGACGGGCCGAGGGTGCCCGTGTACGTCTCCGTGAAGGACGTGCCGTTCAGGGCGGGGCCGATATGGCCGAGGAAGTGCTTGCCTATCAGCGTCTCGTCGGGGTGGGTCCAGCGGATGCCTCGCTTGTCCATGATCGTGACGAAGTCGACCTCGGTGTCCCGCTGCACCTGAAGGGCGTACGGCTGGAGATCCTTCGTGGGGTCGGCGGTGCGGATGGCGTCGTGGACGGACGGGGAGTCCGCGACCGAACGGGCGACGGCCATGGCCTGGCGGCCCGCCGCCTCCTCGGCCTGACTGCGGTCGCTGACGTACGTGAACAGCGCGTATCCGGCGACGAGCACCGCGATCAGCACGGCCTGCATGGCGAAGAGCTGGCCGGCCAGGCTGCGGGGTCTCGGGACGCGGGGAAGGCGCATGTCGTCAGTCTGCCTCTCCTTGTAAGTGTGAACTAAATGAACGGAAGGGTGACCGCCCTCACAGGGCGGGAGATAGTCACCGCATCCCCCGGGAGTTCCACGCCTCCCGAATCCCCCCGGACGTGAGCCGCACGCCGGGTTTCCGCCGGTCGTGAGCCGCACGCCGGAAATGATGCCGACGACGTCGTCAAGGAGGGCAGCCGTGGCCAGCACCCCGACCGCACCTGCCGCACCCGCAGCCAAGCGGGACCGCACGCACTATCTGTACATCGCCGTGATCGTCGCCGTGATCCTCGGTATCACCGTGGGCCTGGTCGCTCCCGACTTCGCAGTCGAGCTGAAGCCCATCGGCACCGGCTTCGTGAACCTCATCAAGATGATGATCTCGCCGATCATCTTCTGCACGATCGTGCTGGGCATCGGCTCCGTACGGAAGGCCGCGAAGGTCGGCGCCGTCGGCGGTATAGCGCTCGGCTACTTCCTGGTCATGTCGCTGGTCGCGCTCGCTATTGGTCTGCTCGTCGGCAACATCCTGGACCCGGGTACGGGCCTGCAGGTGACCGACGCGGTCAAGGAGGCCGGTCAGGGCCAGGTGTCGGACGAGGCACTGCCGCCGGTCGAGTTCATGCTCTCGATCATCCCGACCACGATGGTCTCCGCCTTCACCGAGGGCCAGGTCCTGCAGACCCTGCTCATCGCGCTGCTCTCCGGGTTCGCGCTCCAGGCCATGGGGTCCGCCGGTCAGCCCGTCCTGCGCGGGGTGGAGCACATTCAGCGGCTCGTCTTCCGCATCCTGGGCATGGTGATGTGGCTGGCCCCGCTCGGTGCCTTCGGCGCCATCGCCGCCGTCACCGGTTCGGCCGGTCTGGACGCGCTCAAGAGCCTCGCCGTTCTGATGCTGGGCTTCTACGTCACCTGCTTCCTCTTCGTCTTCATCGTGCTCGGCACGATGCTGCGCATCATCACGGGCCTGAACATCCTCACGTTCTTCAAGTACCTGGGCCGTGAGTTCCTGCTCATCCTGTCCACCTCCTCCTCCGAGTCCGCCCTGCCGCGGCTCATCGCGAAGATGGAGCACCTGGGTGTGAGCAAGCCGGTGGTCGGTATCACGGTCCCGACCGGCTACTCCTTCAACCTCGACGGCACCATGATCTACATGACCATGGCGTCGCTCTACATCGCGGACGCGCTGGGCACCCCGATGGCCATCGGGGAGCAGATCCCGCTCCTGCTCTTCCTGCTCGTCGCGTCCAAGGGTGCGGCCGGTGTCAGCGGGGCGGGCCTGGCCACCCTGGCGGGCGGTCTGCAGTCGCACAAGCCCGCGCTGGTCGACGGCGTCGGCCTGATCGTCGGCATCGACCGGTTCATGAGCGAGGCTCGCGCCCTGACGAACTTCGCGGGCAACGCGGTGGCCACGGTGTTGATCGGGACGTGGACGAAGGAGATCGACAACGAGCGGGTGAAGCGGGTTCTCGCCGGGGAGCTGCCGTTCGACGAGAAGACGCTGCTGGACGACGACGAGGCTGCTGTTGCGGAGGTACCCGAGCAGGGCGGCGAGAAGGAACTCGTGAAGGCGTAGGCGCTCCGCTCGAAGGAGGGCTGCGGGGTGTTCTGAGGCCCCGGGTTCGTCGTGGCTGGTCGCGCCCTCCTCGCAGTCTGATAACCCCCCCATATACGCCGAGCGGCCAGGTACTCCCCCGTAGCCTGGCCGCTCGGTGCATCTCCGTAAAAGACTCAATCGTTTGTCTTGGCCACCAGTTCGGTGGCTCGGGAGGCGGGTACGCCTGCCGCGGTCAGCATGGTGACCACGGCGGAGCGGCCCGCCTCTTCGGCTGCCAGCAGGCCGTCGTTGACGGCCTCCATGAGCGCGAACAGCATCTGCTCGTGCACGTACGCCAGGGCCGGCGCCGGCAGCGGGGACTCGAAGACGCCTTGGTCCAGGCCGCGCTGGAGTACCTCCACGCAGGCCTCGCGCACGGGTGTGAGGCGCTCGCGGATGCCCTGCACGGTGACGCTGCGCTGGGCCAGCGCGACCAGCAGCCGGTAGCGGTCGGCGATCGCCCAGACCGCGAGCGTCGAGCGGACCAGCGACTCCGCGGGGTCCTCGATGCCCTCCCGGCCGGCGGCGTGCGCGGCCTCCACCGCCTGCGCCGCGCCTTCGAACAGCGTCCCGATCAACGCCTCACGGTTCGGGAAATGCCCGTACACCGTGCGCCGTACGACGCCCGCGGCGCGCGCGATCTGGTCCATGGACGCGTCGGGGTCGCGCAACAGCTCGGCGAGCGCGACGTCGAGGATGCGGTGGCGGTTCACGTCGGCGCGGCTGGCGTTACCCATGGTCATGGCTGCCATTCTGCACGCCTCGCGGGGTGATCTCGCGATGCCTCCACAAGGGCTCCATCAACGGCTCCATCAACGGCTCCATCAAGGGCTCCGGCATGGGCTCCACCTCCACCATTTGCACAGCGCTGTGCATTGACCGTACATTGCACAGCATCGTGCAATTGCACGGGGCTGTGCAAGTCGAGTGAGGAAGGGCGACCCTACCCATGCGTCTCGTCATGAACGAACCGGTCGAGAAGATGGACCGGCCCTATGCCAGTCGCTGGTGGGCGCTGCTGGTGCTCTGTCTGAGCCTGCTGATCATCGTGATGGCGAACACCGCCCTCACCGTCGCGGCCCCCGACATGACCCAGGACCTGGGCCTGTCCAGCGCCGACCTTCAGTGGGTCATCGACGGCTACACCGTCCCGTACGCCGCGCTGATGCTGCTGCTCGGCGCGCTCGGCGACAAGTACAGCCGGCGCGGCGCGCTCGTCCTCGGGCTGGTCGTCTTCGGCGGCGGGGCGGTCGCGGGCTCGCTCGTGGACAGTTCCACGGGGGTCATCGCGGCCCGTGCCGTGATGGGCGTGGGCGCTGCCCTGATCATGCCGGCCACGCTCTCCCTGCTCGCCGCGACCTTCCCGCGCGCGGAACGGGCGAAGGCGATCACCCTGTGGACCGCGACGGCCGGACTGGCGATCGCCGCCGGTCCGCTGGTCGCGGGCGCGCTGTTGCGGCAGTACGGCTGGTCGTCCACCTTCCTGATCAACGTGCCGATCGCCGCCCTCGCCCTCGTCGGCGCCCTCGTCCTCGTACCGCCGTCCAAGGCCGGCCACCGCCACCGCATCGACTGCGTCGGCGGCCTGCTGTCGGTGGTCTGGATCGGCTCGCTGATCTACATGATCATCGAAGGGCCGCACTTCGGCTGGGGTGTGAAGGCCGTGACCGCGGCGGTCGTCGCGGGCGTCGGCCTGGTGGCCTTCGTGGCCTGGGAGCTGCGCCACCCGCATCCGGTCGTCGACGTACGCCGCTTCGCCGGCCGCCGGTTCGCGGGCTCGAACCTCGCCGTCGCGCTCTTCTTCCTGGCCGTCTTCGGCGCCTTCTACTTCCTCACCCAGCACCTCCAGTTCGTCCTCGGCTATGACGCGTTGGACACCGGAGTGCGGATGCTGCCGCTCGCCGGAGCCGTCTTCGTCGGCTCGGCACTCACCGCGTACCTCACTCCGCGCCTCGGCATGAAGGTCACGGTGACCGCGGGCATGGTCGGCGGCACGGCGGCGCTGGCGCTGCTCACCCAGGTGGACGCGGCGTCGTCGTACGGCGACTTCGTGCTGCCTCTCACCGTCCTGGGCCTCGCGATCGGGCTCGCGCTCTCGCCCTGCACAGACGCCATCATGGGCGCGTTCCCGGAGTCCGAACTCGGCGTCGGCGGCGCCGTGAACGACACTTCGCTGGAGCTCGGCGGCTCGCTCGGGATCGCCATCCTCGGTTCGGTCCTGGCGAGTTCGTACTCCTCGCACCTCTCGGACGCGGCCACGGGCAGCGAGCTCCCGGCGGGCGCCCTGGCCACGGCGCAGGACTCCGTGGGCGCGGGATACGCGGTCGCCGAGGGCATCGGCGACAGGGCCCGGCAACTCGGCGAGCAGGCCGCACAGGCGGGCAATCCGGAGCAGGCGGCCCAGCTGAAGGCGCAGGCCGACCAACTCGCCGACGGCGCCCGACAGATGGCCGACGCGGTCGGCTCGTCCTTCGCCGACTCGGTCGCCCACACGAGCCTGATCGGTGGGCTGATTCTGGGGGCGGGCACGGTAGTGGTGGCGGTGCTGCTGTCGTGGAAGGAGCGGACGGCCGACATCACCGCGGTCACCTGTGAACCTTCGGCGGACGCCGAGCGGGAGGAGAAGGAGGAGGGCGTCGCGGCGCACTGACCGCCCTGAGTGTTTCCCGTCCGGGAGGTGTACGGACGCCGGTGTATGGAGGTGGGGGAAGGGCTCCGGCCTTGCGCGGCACAAGGCCGGAGGCGGAGCCGGCCTCGCCCTGGCCGCGGGCTGCGGAGCCGTCGCCGGCTTCGCGGGAGGCATGGTCGGCAACGCCCTGAACGAGAACGCCGACCACAGTCTCGGCGGCTATCTCACGGCCGGCGGCATCGGGGCCGGTATCGGCGCGGTCGGTGGTGGCCTTGGGGCGGCCGCGGGCGCCGGCGTGAAGGCCCTCGCGAAGACCGGCCTCGGCCAGAAGGCCATCGCGACCGCCAAGAGTCTGCTGGGCAAAAAGCCGGCATGCATGAACAGCTTCATCACCGGCACGCTCGTCCTGATGGCCGACGGCACCACCAAGCCGATCGAAGAACTCGAACTGGGCGACGAGGTCACCGCCACCGACCCCGAAACCGGCGGGACCACCACCGAAACCGTCACCACGACCATCCTGGGCGAGGGAACCAAGCACCTCGTCAAGATCACCGTAGACACCGACGGAGACGAAGGCGACCAGACGGCCACCGTCACCGCCACCGACAACCACCCCTTCTGGGTCCCGGCCCTGGGCGAATGGCTCGACGCCACCGACCTGACCGCCGGCGAATGGCTCCAGACCGGCGCCGGAACCCGAATCCAGATCACGGCGCTCAAGCGGTGGACCGTAGAGACGACGGTTTACAACCTCGGGGTTAGCAGCAAGCACACGTACTATGTGCTGGCGGGGGCCACGCCGGTCCTGGTCCACAACTGTGGCGACGCTGAACTTCAGAGTGAGCTGACCCAGCTCGGCAAAGCTCGGATCGAAGAGGTCAGGGGCAGCCTTTCCGAAGGTGAAATCCTGCCGGGCGCGTTCAGCGTAGGGCGTGACCGAACCACCGGAATTACCTACTACGGTGAGAGTGGCCCCGCCACTGGGCATCACACCGGTGTGACCTCCCGGCTACCTGGAGAATCCCAGCTCCCCAACGGTCGCCCGCCAGGCGTGTGCGCAGAAGCGCGAATGTGCACTAACGCCCTAAATGATGGAGCGTCGTTGGAAAACTTGGATATCATCACCCTCAATCAGAAAGGAAAGAAGTTCAAAATGTGCCCCAACTGTCAAGTGTGGGTGCCGGACGCGGTCAGGAGTGTACTCACCGGATGAGCGGGTTCAATGACACTTCCCGGCGGCAGAGATTGCGTGATGCATTCCCCGAAGCAACCCGAGTAGACCTGGGGTCAGCTTCTATCGATCAGGTGTCCAGGCTCTACGAAGGGGCCGGCTATGACGTAGGGGTAGAATTGCGCGGATTTCTCGAAGAGTATCGAGAGTTCTCCATTTCGTGGATCTATCGCGAAATGGAGGTGGGTGTGCAAATTGACGCAGAAGAAGCCCTCTCTTTCTACCCCGGTAACATTCGCATATTTTCTCAGCGGGTTGGGCGCCCCCTGGTCCCCGTTGGCTCTGCGTTCGCCACCGAAGAAGTGGTATTGATCGCGAGCGATGGAGACGTATTTCTCGCTGGAGATGCCGGAATGCAGTACGTCGGGAACGGTTTTATGCAATCCATACAAGCCCTGATTTCCGGAAATTGGGACAAGACCTTCTTCTGAAGGGCGTGGTCTCAATCCCACATGAGGGTCCGCCGGTTTTAAGGTCTGCCGGCATTGACCCCCTTTCAGTTGATGGTGAAGGGAATGTCTCGATTAACGGAGACGGGATGCTTCATCTTAATATGAGCGGCGATATCAGCCATTCACAGGCGTATTGTGGATTACGGGACAGCCCTCAGTATTTCCTGGTGGGTGGGGCTCCTTCGGTCGCTTGACGGCAATGGCGACGGCAACGTCAGCGGACGACGGCTGCGGCGGGTGGGTCGTCGGGGTCGTCGCCGGTGGGGCTGAGGGCGTAGCCGAGGGTGTTGATGGCCTGGCGCTGGAGCCGGAGGTGGGCGTAGACGCCCGCGGTGACGCCGATGTGGGCGTGGCCGAGTCGCCAACTCCACCGCCCAGAACGCCTATCGAAGCCTCAGCAGGCCGGGCTCGTGTACGCGGTCAAGGGGCGCGGCGTCTTCGTCCGCCAGAAACCGGAGCCGGGCAAGTACCACGGGCCGATCACGAACTACCTGCTGCGCGAGGAGATCGACCGCGAGGCCCGCGCAGCCGCCACCGAGTTCGCCGACCTCAGCGATGACGAGCTGCTGGAACGAGAAGCGGAGCTGGACCAGCGATGGATCACGGTCCGAGAGGAGCACCAGCGGCTCTTCAACGAGCGCCGCAAGGTCAAGCGAGAGAAGAGCCGCCGCGGCTTGTTCCTACCGCCCCTCCACGACGAGGACGCCGAGTCGGACGTATCGCCGAGCGAGGAGCTGAAGACCGCACTGGCCGAATCGAAGAAGTGCCGACAGCAGCGCCCCTGACCGTCGACCCGGCAGCTCGGTCAGCGGGGTTGTCTAGTCCCAGGTGATGCCCGACGTTCTGGTCCCAGGTGATGCTTGACGGTGGGCCTAGACAACATCGGAAACTTCACGGGGCTTGTTCGCTTTCACGTGGCGGACGGGGATGTCGGTGGTGCCTTGGATGACACGGACCTGGCCGTCCAGCTCTACCGTGATCGTCGACTCCGCCACGTGCACGGTCACGGTCTGCCCGGTGTAGGTCCGGCCGAGGGAGACGACTTGCCGGCAGACCATAACCGTGCCCGTCGCACTGACCCGCCGTTGCACGCGGACCGGCTCCACACTCGGCCTCGGCGGCGGGCCCGCGGGCCGCAGACCGCGCAGGCGCTGGATCTCCTCGCTGGTGAGCGGGTTGGGCCGCACCCGCAGCAGTTCTCGCGAGGACGGATCGAAGAACGACAGCGTCTCGCCGTCGATCCAGATGCCTGCTGATCGGCCGCCCAGGATCTCCGCCGCCAGCACCTGATGCCCGGCCAGGCCCACCAGCCCGCTGTTGTTCACGAACCGGTCCACCTCGAACGCCGCCGCATCACCGGCCGGCAACGGCGCCGGTCCGGCTGAACGCCCTCCGCGAGCCGCCAGCTGCGCGAGATCCGCCACCGACAGATGCGAACGCACGCTCTTGATCCGCGTCCCGGCGACCAGGAGATGGATCACCGAGGTATCGGCCCAGAACGTCACCGTCAGCCCTGCGCGGGCCGGACCGAGCCAGAACTGCTTGCCCGCGACCTGCAGATTCCCACTCGCAGGGACCACCCGCTCGAACTCCACCGGCCCACCGTGCTCCCCCGGCACCACATCAGATGGCACCGCTGCCGGACCCACTCAGACGGACTGGCAAGAGGCGCTACCTCTACGGCGTCCGGCATCACAGGAGCTGTCCGCTGCTGCGGCACCAGCGCGAGCACGCCGGGCACCCGCACGCCCAGCACCTCCCGCTCCTGCTCGGGAACAGGGTTGAACCGGTCCGCCGGGACTGCATGTCCAGCGCCTGATGCGGACGCACGGAGTTGTACTCCTGCACCCACGCATCCAGCGCTGTCCGAGCCGCCTCGATGCTCTCGAACGCGCCACAGTCGTCGAGGAGTTCACGCCGCAGCGTCTGATGGAACCGCTCGACCTTGCCCGTCGTGGTCGGCGACGCCGGCTGCGTCAGCCGGTGCGCGATCCCGTTCTCCCGGCAGATCCGGTCGAACAGCGCCTCACCACCATGCCCGAACCGGTCGGTGAACTGCTTGCCGTTGTCGGTGAGCACCTCCTCCGGCACCCCGAACGCCTGCAAGGCCCCGGCGAACGCCGAGCACACCGCCCGCCCGGTCGCACGCTCGACCACCGACGCGGTCACGCAGTACCGGGAATGATCACCCACACCCGTCACGACCTTCGCCTCGGACAACTCACCCGTGACCGGGTCGACGAGCATCACCCCGCCGACGATGTCCATCTGCCACAACTGCATCGGCCGATCCCGCTGCCAGCGCTTGTAATCCGACCGCTTCCGGCGCCGCACCCCCGGCTCCACCAGCCCATGCCGGACCAAGATCCGATACACCGTCATCCGCGACGGCACCGGACTCACCGCCCCGGACCGCTCCAGCACATGAGCGATCCGCCGCGGCCCCCACCGAGGATGCTCACGCCGCAGCTCACACACAGCCCCCTCCACCTCCGCAGACGCCTGATGCGGACACGACGCCGGCCTGCGCGACCGATCCGCCAACCCCGCCAGACCCGACGCGGCATACCGGGACTTCCACCCGCTGACCGTCTGCCTGGACACCCCCAGCCGGGCGGCGACTTCCGTCACGGTCGCACCCGCCAGCACGGCCAGGACAGCCCGGTATCTCTGCTCGACAACCGACAATTCCACCAGCGCCAATCCCGGCCTCCTGCCACACGCCGCAACGACGTGCACAGAAAAGCCGATCACGGCCACTGTCAACCATCAGCTGGGACCGAAGTGTCAAGCATCTCCCGGCACCGGACACAACGCTGGTCAGGGCGGTGCGTTCAGATTTTCTCTACGAGGTTCAAGGCGGGCCCCGCCCGCCGGAGCTGGCCGAACATCGCCGACCGACCCACCATCGGGCGAGCAGCCGAGGCCCGCGCGAGGCGCTGGCAGACGGCCGGACCCAGCTGCGAGCTGGGCCCAACCTGGTGCCGCCAGGCGCAAGTTGTGGGCGTGGAGCCCTCGCGCTTCGCACAGCAAGTTGTCGCCTACGACCGTCCTACGGTCGGGTCGCAGGCAAGGGCCGACCAGGGGGCCGACCCTCACGTCCGTCGCCGGGCTCACCGAGGGCGGTGGCCAGCGGCACCTCCGGCGGGGAGCGAAGCTCTCAGCGCCCCACCATCGGCCGATCCGTCCCCGCCCGGCCCCGGAACATGCACTCGGCCGTTCGCCGTGGCCAGCTCCCGGCGCGGCCCACGGACGCGCGTCGAGCCTTGAGCGACGACCGACTCAGGATCCGTCGACGGCTGGTGACCGAGCTGACCAGAACCTGGCTTCCGGCGCAGCAAGCCGTCCCGGCGGACGCGCTGATGTAGCAGGACCAAGTGCCTGCTCCGTTCGCCGGCCCGGCGTACGGCCCCCTGCCCGCACCCGACCCCACCCCAGGCAGGCCGCCGGCCTGAGATCCCGCCAGCACCTGCGAGGATCGGCGCACGCACGTTCGGGGATCGGCTCCGTGGGGTGAAGCCCGGTGTCAGCGGGGGTCAGCCCCCGTATGCTGGCCTCGGTAGCCACATCCCGTCCCGTGGAGGTCCCGATGAGCACACCCGACGCGGAGTACTCCGGCTACCCACTGCTTCGGCCCCGCGTTTCGGTCGAGGAGCTGCTGGCCGCGAAGAACACCCAGCCGATCCGGTCCCTGGACGACCTCGCTGCCGACACCTTCGAGTCGGACGAGGAGCTGGAGGAGTTCCTGGCCTTCACGTACGCCGAGCGCCACCGCGACGTCGCCTGAGCCGCTGCCGTGCAACCTGTCATCCTCGACACCGACGTCGCCTCGCTGTCCCACAAGCGCAAGCTCGCCAGCCCGCTCGCCACCAGGCTGATCGGCCGCAAGCCGCTGATCACCTTCGTGACCTTCGGCGAACTGACCAAGTGGACCGAGATCCGCCACTGGGGCACCCGCAGCCGCCAGGAACTCGCCGACTGGCTCTCCGGCATCCTGATCCTGCCCGGCGACGAAGCCGTCGCCGCAACCTGGGGCCGCCTGTCAGCCGCGGGCATCCAGCGCGGACGCCCACGCCCGATCAACGACATGTGGATCGCGGCCTGTGCCCTCACCTACGACCTGCCGCTGGCCACGCTCAACCTCAAGGACTACGAGGACTTCCGAGCCCACCACGGTCTGCGCATCCTCGGCACGGAGTAGTCGCTCGCCGCTGGCGCAGCCGGACCCGGCTCCCAGACGAGGCAGCGGCCCGTGACCAGGCTGACCAGAAATTGGCTGCTGGCGCGTCGTTGTCCCGTTGGATATCCCAACGGGCTATCCAGGGGAACAGGGCCGACCAGGGGGCCGACTCTCCGCGCGAATCGCCAGCTCGCCGTTGAGCGGTGGCTGGCGGCGCCTCCGACGGGGAGCGAAGCTCCCGGCCCCCTCCGAGTGGCGAACCCGTCCCGCCCTGGCCCCCCGCACTGCCAGACTGGCGGACGCACGAACCTCGACCGAGGGCCGCCTCGGAGGCCCACCTCCGAGCCGCCGCGAGGCCCCAGCCCCGCCTAATTGGTCTAGATCACCTGGGATTGGCAAGAGTCAGTGGGACAAGAATGCCAATCACGTACCGGGTCTCTACCTGACAATTCCGGTGATACCAAGATGACGAAAATCAACAATCGTGTGGCGCGTCGGATCACATCAGACTGGGTCAGTCTCTTCCCGGAGTTTTCGGTCTGGCAGCCGCTACGCCTGCTACGTCGAATTGGGCCGGTGCTTCAAGGCATCACTCTGGACAAGTCCACGGAAAGTGATCAGTACTACCCGACCGTTCATGTGCACTCGCTGGTCCAAGACTTTCCAGTAATCTCGCTCACTTTGGCGCAGAGGCTCGTAAAATCTTCCGGGATTCAGGAGCCAATCGAAGTGGATCGCCATCCGGAGGAGTTTCGATCAGCCGCTGTCCGGCTGGAAGAGCAGAGCGCTCTCTCGCTCCGGCAGACGCCGGAACTGAGAGAGATTGTCGAAGCATTGCGCGCTTTCGCTGTGGTGGCACAGAGAGGTCGGTTTCCTGAGGCTATTCCGGAACTTCGGGACAGTGTCTTCATTCCTGCGGCTTCAGGTGATTCCGAAGCGGCTGATGAAAGCCTGAGATTGGTGGCGGAGCTGTCTGAGCAGTGGTCCAAGTATGAGGCGCCCCCCGGGTGGACGGACACTCGCGAGTGGCTGGACTGGCTCAGGGTGACGGCGGATGCTGTTCCCAGCTTGACCTCTCTCGTGGATGCTCAGATCGCGAAGCATAATCTGTCCAAGATCCACTCTGGCTGACAGAAGGTAGGAGACGGATTCGCATCTGCTACGCAACGCCTGGGACTGCTGACGCTACGGCAGCGGTGACGCAGCGGCATTGTCAGCGAACGGCCGCGCGAGCCGGGTGCGGACGCGAGACCTACGGCGTGTCGTGGCCTCCGTCGTCCTGTTCGTCCGGGGCATCGGGCTCGTCGCGCGGACGGCGTGCTCCAGGGTGGACTTGAGGACCGAGTGAACGTACGTCATGGTCAGCGGCGACAGCGTCTTGCCGCAGCACTGGCCGATGGCGCAGCAGCGTCGCCGGTACGCGTCCTGTTCCTGGGCGCAGCACTGGCAGGTGGTACGGAGCTGGTCGAGGCGGCCCGCTGGTGCGGCCCGCGCGCGCTCAGCGCGCAGTGTCAGGCAAGCGAGCTGACGATCTAGGAAGTAAGAACATCGTGCGCGGCAGCGCCGCCAGGAAGGCTGCGCCGGATCTGTTTCCGGTGGGGCCTCTGGAGCGTCTGACGGCAGTAGTTGACGGCAACGTCAGCGGACGGGTGCGGCACAGAGGGGTGGTTCGTCGCCGTCGTCGGGCTTGCCGGTGATCTCGGCGGAGTTGCGGAGGGCGTTGCTAAGAAGGTCGATGGCGTCGCGCTGGAGGCGGAGCCGGACATGGGCGTACACGGTGGCGGTGACGCCGATGTGGGCGTGGCCCAACAGCTCCTTGATCACGACGAGTTCCACCCCCTGTTCCAGGAGGAGGGTGGCCGCCGAGTGGCGGAGGTCGTGGAACCGGACCTGAACATCCGGGAATGGACCTGCACCGCCTGCGGCACCCTTCACGACCGGACCACAACGCCGCGAAGAACGTCAAAACGGCCGCCGGACTGGCGGTGACAGCCTGTCGAGCGCAGGTAAGACCAGGACTCGTCCCGGCACAGCGCGACGAAGCAGGAAGCCACGGATTCCCGCCCGAACCCCGTGCCGCATAGCGGTACAGCAACGGACGAGAAGGCCAGAATCCTCGGGCTTCAGCCCGAGGAGCAAGTCAAAACCTCAAGCACCCCAGGACCCTGGAGCTGATCGCCCGCCCGGAGATCATCGAGGTCCACCACGTCGTCGGCGAGGACTGCTGGATCCTCAAGGTCGCCGTCGCGGACACCCTCCACCTCGAGGAGATCCTCGAACAGACCTCGACCCTGGGCCGCACCACGACGTCGATCGTGCTGTTCTCGCCGGTGCGGCGGAAGTCGCTGCTCCCGCCGGCCTGACGTTCCCGTTGCCTTGACGTCGGCGTCAAGGACTACGTTCGTGGACATGCGAATCGGCGAGCTGGCGGCGCGGGCCGGGACCACCACGCGGACTCTTCGGTACTACGAGTCGCGGGGACTGCTGCCCGCGCGGCGCACCCACAACGGGTACCGCACCTACGACGAGGACGACATGAAGCTGCTGCGGCAGATCAGGACGCTGCAGGACTTCGGGTTCGACCTGGAGGAGACGCGGCCCTTCGTGGAGTGTTTGCGGGCCGGGCATCCGGAGGGGGACTCGTGCCCCGCGTCGCTCGCCGTCTACCGCCGCAAGCTCGGCGAGCTCGACGCGCTGATCGGCGAGTTGCAGGCCGTGCGCGCACAGGTCGGCGAGCAGTTGGCGCGGGCCGAGCGGGCGCGGGACGAGCTGGCGGCCGAGGCGGAGGTTCCGGGCGGTCCGGAGCCTGTATGTGCGGTGTTTTCCCCGGGGGCGATCCCCGGAGTCGCGGCAGGAGCCGTGTTTTCCCGGGGGACGCCCCCCGGACCCCCGGCAGTAAATACAGGAGGGTGACCGGAGTGATGAAGGTGGCAGGCGTGGCTGCGGTGACGGACGCGGACTTCGAGGCGGAGGTGATCGGCGCGGAGCTGCCCGTACTCGTGGAGTTCACGGCCGACTGGTGCCCGCCCTGCCGGCAGATGGGGCCGGTGCTGAGCGCCCTCGCGGCGGAGGAGGGAGACCGGATCAAGGTCGTCCAGCTGGACGTCGACACGAACCCGCTGACGACGAACACCTACCGGGTGCTGTCCATGCCCACGTTCATGGTGTTCCGCGGCGGTGAGCCGGTGAAGTCGATGGTGGGTGCCCGGCCCAAGCGGCGGCTGCTGGAGGAGCTGTCCGACGTGCTGTGATCACCCACCGGAACCACCCACCGGTCTCACCGGTGACACAAGAAATCCCCCGAGCAATTGCGCTCGGGGGATTTCTCGGCGTATATTGAATAATTCACGACTTCGGGGAATCGAGTCGCGAAGAAGTTCATTGAGCAGAGTATATCCGGGCGGGAGTGGAATTGTCAAACAGGGGCTCACACACAGAATTTCCCGACGATGAATTCAGGCGTGAGCAGGAATTCATCGACGGGTTGTACGCGCGCGTGGACGTCCTGCGTGGCGACACCGAGGCCTCCGTCGGCGACGCGCTCGCGCAGGGCAACACGCCCATGCAGGCCCGGCTCGAACGGGACGTACTGGTCGCCGAGCGCTCCGGCCTGCTCGCCGCGCTGAACGCCGTGGACGGTTCGCTCTGCTTCGGCCGGATCGACCTCACCTCCGGCGTCAGCCACCACATCGGCCGCATCGGCATCCGCGCCGGAGACACCGAGCACACCCCCATCCTCATCGACTGGCGGGCCCCGGTCGCCCGCCCCTTCTACCTCGCCACCGGCCACACACCGATGGACCTGCGCCGCCGTCGGCACATCACCACCGACGGCCGCCGCGTCACCGACCTGCACGACGAGATCCTCGACCTCGGCGACCGTGAGCGCACCGGCCATGAGGACCCGACCGGCGACGCGGTACTCCTCGCCGCGCTCAACTCGGCCCGCACCGGCCGCATGGGCGACATCGTGCAGACCATCCAGGCCGAGCAGGACCAGATCATCCGCGCCCCGCACCGGGGCATCCTGGTCGTCGAGGGCGGCCCCGGCACCGGCAAGACGGCCGTGGCGCTGCACCGGGCCGCGTATCTGCTGTACGAATACCGGGAGCTGCTCGCCAAGCGTGCCGTCCTGATCGTCGGCCCGAACCCCGCCTTCCTCGGCTACATCGGCGAGGTGCTGCCCTCGCTCGGCGAGACCGGCGTGCTGCTCGCGACTGTCGGCGAGTTGTTCCCGGGTGTACGGGCGACGGCCGCCGACACCCCCGAGGCGGCCGCTGTGAAGGGCCGCGCCGACATGGCCGAGGTGCTGGACGCGGTGATCCGGGACCGGCAGGCGCTGCCCGACCCGGTGATCGCCATCGAGCACGACCGGGACATCCTGATGCTCGACGCCGGACTCGTGCAGATGGCCCGCGAACGCACCCGCGAGGCGAAACTGCCGCACAACGTCGCCCGCGAGTACTTCGAGGGCCACATCCTCAACACGCTCACCGACATGCTGGCCGAGCGCATCGGAACCGACCCCTTCGACGGCTCGAACCTCCTCGACGCCAGCGACATCACCCAGATCCGCGACGACCTGGCCGAGAACCCCGAAGTCTGGTCGGCCATCGACCAGTTGTGGCCCCGACTGACCCCCCAGCGAGTCATCGCCGACTTCCTCGCCGAGCCCGGCGGGTACGTCTCCGACGCGGACGCCGCCGCGATCCACCGCCCGGTCACCCGGGCCTGGACCACCTCCGACGTCCCCCTCCTCGACGAGGCCGCCGAGCTGCTGGGCGAGGACGACCGGGTCGCGCGTGCCCTCGCCGACCAGGAACGCCGCACCCAAGTCGCGTACGCGCAGGGCGTGTTGGACGTCTCCTACGCCTCGCGTACCTACGAGTTCGAGGACAAGGACGAGGAGGACTCCGAAGTTCTCTCCGCGCACAACATCATCGACGCCGAGCGGATGGCCGAGCGGCACGAGGAGGACGACCACCGCAGCGCCGCCGAGCGGGCGGCGGCCGACCGCACCTGGGCGTTCGGTCACATCATCGTCGACGAGGCGCAGGAGCTGTCGCCGATGGCCTGGCGGCTGCTGATGCGGCGCAGCCCGACCCGTTCGATGACCCTCGTCGGCGACCCGGCGCAGACCGCCGAGGCGGCGGGCGTCGGCTCCTGGTCCGAGATCCTCTCCCCCTACGTCGAGGACCGCTGGGAGCACACGCGTCTCGCCGTCAACTACCGCACCCCGTCCGAGATCATGGACGTCGCGGCGGGTGTCCTGCGCGCTGAGCACCCCGACTTCGAGCCGCCTCGCTCCGTGCGGTCCACTGGCGTACGGCCATGGGTGCGGGACGCCGGCGACGACCTGCCCGGCGCCGTCGCGAAGGCCGTCGCCGAGCTGACTCCCGCCGAGGGGCGGCTCGCGGTGATCGCGCCGCGTGAGCTGCATGTCTCGCTTGCCGCTCGGCTGGACGGGGTGACGGCGGGCGAGGAGCCCGACCTGACCCGTGCGGTTGTCCTGCTCGATCCGCGCCAGGCCAAGGGGCTGGAGTTCGACTCCGTGCTGGTGGTGGAGCCCGGGGCGTACGGGACGAGCGACCTGTATGTGGCTCTGACTCGGGCTACGCAGGCGCTTGGGATCGTGTACACCGGAGAGCTGCCGGAGACCCTGGCGGCGACCGCGGCCTGACCGCCGGGATGGGGTCCCGCCGGACATCGTCGGATCTCCGCCGGGACCTCGTCCTGAAGGCGGGGTGGCTGGTGGCTTCAGCCTCGCCGTTTCAGTTGAGGCTGCTGGGTGGCTGAGTGGGGTTGTCTTCAGGTCGTGTCGGCCGGTGGACATGGTGAGGGCCCGACGCGGGGTCGGGACCGCGGAGCGCGGCACACTGGACCCTGCTCCGTAGCCCAGGTCGGAACGAGGACCACATCATGAGCGAGTCCGACGCAGAAGTCGCAGGTACGACAGCGGAGCCGAGGCTGTGGCAGGTGAAAATCGCCTTACTGGCGACAGCTGCCCAGCATGAGGAACTGATGGACCGGCTGGTGGAAGTACTGTGCCCGGACTCCTCGCACGAAGGGCCCTGCCCCATTCCCTGGGGCATGCACAGCGTGAACGGCGACTCTCTGTCCAAGAAGAAGCAGAAGGCTCTTCGGGAGGAGATCGCCGAGACCAACGGTCCGGATCAGGTCTGACCGACGCGTCGAGCCCGGTTCCGCATGCCATGCGGAACCGGGCTCGTACTGGTCTACGCCCCACCCGAACCCGCCTGACCCCCCGTCCAGCCGGGCCCGACCGGAGCCGAAATCATGGAAGAGCTGGGCAGGTCGGCGGACACCCCCTGCCCACACCGGCGCGACACTCGAAGCCCTACCCCGCAGCCCTCAGAAAATCACTTCAGAAGCCGATCGGTGGATCGCGGCCTAAGCGGGCCGGAGCCAGATGGTGGCGAGTGGGGGGAGGGTGAGGCGGAGGCTGGTGGCGCGGCCGTGGGCGGGGTGGGGTTCGGGTTTGAGGGGGTCGGGGTTGGTGATGTCGCTGCCGCCGTAGCGGGCGGTGTCGGTGTTGAGGGTCTCGTGCCAGGCGGGGATGTCGTCGGGGATGCCGAGGCGGTAGT
>NZ_JBEZLR010000108.1:0-32698 GCF_040652275.1 Streptomyces sp. NPDC048275 | reverse complement strand
AGCCGAGAGTGGGGGAGTCGGCAACCGACGACAACGCCGCAGATGGGCGTGCCAGACCCCGCGTCTGCGGCATGATCCGCCGGACAGGCCCTAGGCCTCGGTTGCCGCCTGCTGCTGTCGCTGCCGGCGGCGGCGCAGCAGGCGCCCCCGCGGCTCCTGGTCGGGGAGCCAGCCGAAGGCCAGGCAACTGCCGGTCATTCCGAGGAGGAGGCCGATGAAGAAGCCGCCGAGGTTGGAGGTGACCCAGGTGCCGAGGGTGAGCAGGATGCCGAGCAGGGAGTAGAAGAGGCGCTGCGCCGGGTTGAAGAGGATCAGCAGACCGCAGAGCAGCATCACCGCCGGCAGCAGGTAACCCGCCATGCCCTGCATGCCGATGTGCATGACGACCTTCAGGGACGCCTTCTCGGTGAGGAGGATCTCCGCCCCGCCCAGGGCGAGCAGCAGCCCGCCCCAGAAGGGGCGGTGCGCACGCCACTGCCGGAAACCGGACCGCAGATCCCGGACGGAGGACATCAGCAGCCCGTGCCGCTGAAGCCGAGCTTGAGGCCTGGGAGCTTGAACACCGCCGCGGTGGTCGCGTAGTTGGTCTGCCGCAGATTGGCGATGCGGACGGTGTCGGACTGCTGGCTGAAGACGCCGATGGGGCCTTGGACCCCGGCCTTGGTCAGCGTGCTCGCGTCGTTGCCGATCTCGATGTTCTCGAAGGACGCGTCGCCCGACAGTTCGGTCGAGTCGGTCGTCAGATTGGTCGCCTGCACCTTGTCCTTGCCGCTGCCCGCCCTGATGACCAGGTTCGTACCGCCCAGGTCGACGCTCTGGCACAGGTTGGTGAGTGTCGCGTTCTTGATCGCGGAGGTGACGATCAGGACCTGGCCGCCGGTGCCGCCGGCGTTCGGACTGCCCTCGGCCATGTTGTCGAGGCCGCCGAACTGCTCGAAGCCGGTTCCGTTCAGCTCCGTGGCGGTGACCGTGAACGGCATGCCCGAGATGGCGAACTGCACGCCCAGCGCGCCTTCCGCGGTGAGGATCATCAGTCCCGCGGCGATCGCGGTGGCAGGCACCGCCATCACCGCCGCGCGGCGCAGGCGGACCCGCCCGCGTCTGCCGGGCCCGGAACCGCTTTCCGGGTTCTCGGGGTTCTCTGAGGTGGACGCCGTGGCGTCCGAGGACGAGGCCATGTGTGCTCCCTGGGCATAGTCAACGCAGGTGGGGCTTCAGTGGCACGTTGTCCTGGCGCGGACAGCGGCTGCCGCGCAACGCCTCCTCACAACTCCCGGCGATCGCAAGGGCTTTCTCGTTACGCAGCAGTAGCCAACGCGGAAGTTACCGGGGGTTACATTCGAGGGTCAAGGGACTTGTGGCAAAAGGATGTTGATTGTGTTCCAACTGTGTGCACGAGTGCCTGGATGGACCGCGCTGACCTTCAACTTCCTTGCTCTGTCTTGACGTTGACCATTCATCAGGTCTACAACTCTCCCTTGTTTCCCCGGATCCGTGGCGCCGGATCCGCAGCGCGGCGCATTGTCACCCTCCCGGCCCCCGCCTTGTCGTGGGGCGTATGTGACGCCTCTGAACGTGCCGCGCGATCCCTCTCACCTCCTCTACCACCTCCCCCCCATGGCACCGGAACGGCCGCCTTCCCCCCTTTGGGGCCGTGTCCGGTGGTCCTGATGCCGCTGCTGGTCCGTCGCGTACGGAGAAGGCGCCACGGGCCGGCAGCGGCCGCCAAGCCCTGCCGTACCGGCAGTGGCTTCCTGGTCTCTGTCGTACCGGCAGTGGCTTCCTGGTCTCTGTCGTACCGGCAGTGGCTTCCTGGTCTCTGTCGTACCGGCAGTGGCCTCCCGGCTCCTGTCGCACCGGCAGTGGCTTCCCGCCCCGCACCCGTTCGGGGAAACCCCGCACCCCGTCTGAGCAATCTGAGAAAGAGGCACCCCCATGCGTACTCGATCCCTGCTCGCCCTCGTCGGTGTCGCCGCCGCGCTCTCGGCCTCCGCGATCTCCCCCGCCGCCGCGGAGGACACCCCGGTGCTCACCACCGGCGGTGTCGCCGTCGCGAACGGTGACGTTCTCAACGCCTCGCTGGCGAGCGGCACCGCGGCCACGCTCTACTCCAGCAGCACCGGCACGAGCGGCGTCTCCTGTGCCGCCTCGGGCTTCACCGCCTCCGTCACCGACAACCCGACGGCACCGGGCGCGGCCACCGAGTCGCTCACCGACCACACCTTCAGCAGTTGCACCAGCAATGTCCTCGGTGTCCTCGGCGTCACCAGCATCAAGGTCGACAACCTGCCGTACACCACCACGGTCTCCTCCGCCGGCGCGGTCACCGTCACCCCGGCCGCCGGCTCGACCATCCAGACCACCCTGGTACTGCGCACCCTGCTGGGCAGCATCACCTGTGTCTACCAGGCGCCCAGCCTGACCGGCACAGCGAGCAACACCGACAACAGCATCGCCTTCGTCAACCAGCAGTTTACGAAGTCCTCGGGCTCGTCCCTGTGCTTCAGCAACGGCTACTTCACCGCCAAGTACGCGCCCGTCACCGACACCACCCAGGGGGGCGGTGTGGTCACCGTCAACTGACCTTCAGCGGCGGCGTCGCAACGTGATCGCGACGCCCGCGGTGAGAAGGAACGCGGCCGCTCCCCCCGCCCCCGCGACGAGGGGGAGCGAGCTGCCGCCGCCGGACGAACTGTCGGCGGCCGGGGCGAGGTTGTCGGGCGCGGTCACCTGTGGCGGCGGTGGCGTGGTCTTCCGCGCGGGTGACGGTGACGTGGTCGCTTCCTGAGTCCCTTCACTCTGGGTCCCCTGTGCCGTCTTGCTCGGCGACGGCGTTGACGACGACGGTGAAGACGTCTGCCGTGCCGCCGCCGTGTTCGCCGGCGCGGCCGCCCCCGTACCGCCGCCACCGGCTGGGAAGACCACGTCCGAGCACGAGTAGTACGTGTCCGCCGTGCTCGTGTTCTGCCAGATCGTGAAGAGCATCTGGCGGCCGGTCCGGTCGGACGGCAGTGTGCCCTTGACGCGGTAGGCGCCGTTCACCAGCGCCGGATCGGTGGCCGTGGCGAACGGTTTCTCCGGCAGGTCGGACCACTTCAACGGCTTGGCCGGGTCGTACCCGGGCTTGGTCAGAAACAGCTTGAAGATCCCCGTGTGCGGGATCGTCGAGCTGTACGCGAGAGTGAAGGGCGCGCCCGGCGTCAGACGCGTCGAGGGCCAGTCGGCGCGGGCGAGGTCGAGCCCCTTGTAGGCGGACAGACCTCCGCTGCACAGCTGCCCGTCGGGGATCACCTGGCGGTCCCTGCCGTTGACGCCGGCCACCCGGAGGTTGTCCCAGGCGGTGAAGGGCGCGCCGTTCGCAGCGATCGCCGCCTTGCAGGCCGCGCTTTGGATCCGGCTGCCGCCCTCGGGCGAGCACGCCACCACCCGGCTGACCGGATCCGTCGGTGCGCCGTGCGCCTGGGCCGGACCCACGGCCCACGTCATGAGAAGCAGCGGAGTCGCCACGGCGACGGCGGCCGCGGTGGCGGTGCGGTGGGCGGTCATCCGGTGGGTCTCCTCGGCGGGTGGGGGAAGTCGGGAAGCGGGGGCACCGTGAAGTACGGCAACCAGCTGCCGCGTGTTCAGATCCGCGACCCGGAGGAAAGCGGCCGTGCGGGTACGGCCACGATCGGCGCGAACGTGGACACTCCAGGTCAACTGACCGCCTCCGAGGGTTGGTTACCGGCCGGATCGAGGGTTTCCCCTGTATCCGTAGTACCTGGGCTTTACCTATCGTTCGATCACAGCTGACCCACAGGCAACCCCTGATCGGTCGCTGGCGCATGGCCGGCCACCGCGCCGCTTCTGGAATTGCACCCCCCGCCGCTTCGACGACGAAGCGATTCGACCGCTGCTCCGTGCTGCCCCGCGATGCTCTGTCATGCCCCGCGCGGCCCGGAGCCGGCCACGAAAGGCAAGCCCTTGCGTCCCACCCCCACTCCCTCCGGTTCCCGCTCCGGTTCCCGCGACGCCGGACGGAAGCTGATATCCGTCGCCGCGATATCCGCCGCCGTACTGGCCGGAATGACCACCTCGGTCGCCGCCGCCCCGACGTCCACCGACAAGGCCGAGGTCACCCCGGCCGCACAGGCCGTGGCCGCTCCCACCGAGCGACTCATCGTCGGCTACAAGTCCGGTGCCGCCGAGGCCAAGTCCAACTCCGCCGCCTCCGCCGACGCCGAGGCCAAGGGCAAGGAGGCGGGCGAGAACCTCGACTTCACCCGCCGCCTCGGCACCGGCGCGGCCCTCGTCGACCTGGGCGACGAGCTCGGCAAGAAGGACGTCGCCGATGTCATCGCTCAGTACCAGGCCGACCCGCAGGTCGCGTACGCCGTACCGGACCGCCTGAACACGCCGAAGGCCGACCCGAACGACACCGAGTACGCCAAGCAGTGGGACCTCTTCGAGTCCACGGCCGGCATGAACGTCCCGGGTGCCTGGACCACTGCCACCGGCAGCGGCGTCACCGTCGCCGTCATCGACACCGGCTACGTCACCCACTCCGACCTGGCCGCGAACATCGTCGCCGGCTACGACTTCATCTCCGACACCGCGGTCTCGGTCGACGGCAACGGGCGTGACAGCAACCCGGCCGACCCGGGCGACTACTACGCGGCCAACGAGTGCGGCTCCGGCATCCCGGCCAGCGACTCCTCCTGGCACGGCACCCACGTGGCCGGCACCATCGCCGCGGTCACCAACAACAGCAAGGGCATCGCCGGCATCGCGTACGGCGCGAAGATCTCCCCGGTGCGTGTGCTCGGCAAGTGCGGCGGCTACGACTCCGACATCATCGACGCCATCACCTGGGCGTCCGGCGGCACCGTCTCCGGTGTTCCCGCCAACGCCAACGTGGCCAAGGTCATCAACATGAGCCTGGGCGGCGACGGCGCCTGCAGCTCGGCGACCCAGAGCGCCATCACCGCCGCCGTGAACCGCGGTACGACCGTCGTCGTGGCCGCCGGCAACGAGAACGACAACGTGGCGAACCACTCGCCGGGCAACTGCGGCAACGTGATCTCGGTCGCCGCGACCAACCGCACCGGTGCCAAGGCCTCGTACTCCAACTACGGTTCCCTCGTGGACATCTCGGCGCCCGGCGGCCAGACCAGCACCGGCACCGCGAACGGCATCCTGTCCACGCTGAACTCCGGCGCGAGCACGCCGTCCTCGGAGTCGTACGAGTACTACCAGGGCACCAGCATGGCCACCCCGCACATCGCGGGCCTGGCGGCGCTGATGAAGTCGGCGAACTCCTCGCTGACCCCGGCCCAGATCGAGTTGGCCATCAAGACCAACGCCCGTGCGCTTCCCGGGGCCTGCTCGGGCGGCTGTGGCGCCGGTCTCGCGGACGCGGCCAAGACGGTGCAGGCGGTGAGCGGCTCCGGTGGCTCCACGGGCGGCACCACCTTCACCAGCGGCTCGGCCGTCTCCATCCCGGACAACGGCTCGGCGATCGAGTCCTCCCTCGCGGTCAGCGGCATCAGCGGCAGTGCGCCGTCGGCCCTCCAGGTCGGCGTCGACATCACCCACACCTACCGCGGTGACCTGGTCCTCGACCTGGTCGCGCCGGACGGCTCGACGTACCGCCTGAAGGCCTCGAGCACCTCGGATTCCGCGGACAACGTCAACACCACCTACTCCGTGAACGCCTCCAGCGAGACCGCGAACGGCACCTGGAAGCTCCGCGTCCAGGACACGGCCGCGCAGGACACCGGCACCCTCAACAGCTGGAAACTGACCTTCTGAGCAGGGCCTAGGGGTATACGGGGGGAGGGGCGGCCGACGCGCGTGTGTCGACCGCCCCTTTCGGCTCGGCCGGGCCCGGCTCGGCCGGTACGGTGAGCCGCATGTCTGAACCCGTCGACGCGCCCGTGATCCTCAGCAATGTGCCGGGCTCGTTCCCGTGGAGTGTGCTGGCCGAGCGGCATCCGGCACTCATCCGCAAGGTGCGGGACGCCTTCCCGTACGGCCCCGAGCAGCACCGCGCGCTCGACGCCCTGCTGAAGAGCGCCACCGACGGCGTCATCGAGCCGCTCGGCGCGCGGGCGGCGGACCGGGAGCAGTGGGAGAAGTGGGGTGGGCCGGCGTACTTCGGCCGCTCCTGGTTCGATGTGCCCTTCCTCTGGTCCGAAAGCTACTTCTACCGCCAACTCCTCGAAGCGGTCGGCTATTTCACCCCCGGCCCCTGGAGAGGCATCGATCCCTTCCGCCCCTTCAAGCTCGCGGAACTCGACACCCCGGAGGCGGACGAGGAACTGGCGGCGCTGGACGAACTCGCGCACCGGACGGTCGAGGACCAGGAGGAAGCACTGCTGCACGGCTCGCTGTGGGGCAACCGCGCCGACCTCGGCTTCCGCCTGGCCGGCGCCGAGGGGCAGACGTCAGCGGACTCGCAACTCGTGGCGAACGACAGCGACTTGCTGCGGTCACTGTTCGCCGGAGGCACCCTCTGCCTGGTCGCGGACAACTCCGGCCGGGAACTCATCCCCGACCTGCTCCTCATCGACCACCTCCTGCGCCACCGACGCGTCGAGCGGACCGTCCTGCACGTGAAGCCGTACCCGTACTACGTGTCCGACGCCACCACCGCCGACGTGGTCGACGCCCTGCGCCACCTCACGAACGCGAAGGGGGCGGCCCGCGAGTCCGGCCGACGCCTGTGGTCGGCCATGACCGACGGCCGGCTCACCGTCCGGGCCCATGCCTTCTCCTGCGCCCCGCTGCCGTACGCCGACATGCCCGACGACCTCCGCCGGGAGTTCGCCGAGGCCGACGTCACTGTCATGAAGGGCGACCTCAACTACCGTCGCCTCATCGGCGACCGACTCCGGCCGGCCACCACGCCCTTCGCCGTGCCGACGGCTTACTTCCCCGGCCCGGTCGCCGCCCTGCGCACCCTCAAGTCGGACGTGATCGTCGGTCTGGACGCCCGTACGGAGACGGAACTCGTGGCGACGGAGGAGCAGCGCTGGCGCACGAGCGGCACCCACGCGCTGATCCAGGCCCGGAGCTGAGATCTGGCGAAGCTCAACCTTTAGACCGACCGGCAATTCACGCGATGGTGTGATCATGTCCCGGCCTGTGGATGCCCCCGAAAGACCCTGGGTAGGGCCCGGCCATGACGCAGCCGTTCGAACTTCCGCACTTCTACATGCCGTATCCCGCGCGGCTGAACCCGCACCTCGACGAGGCACGCGCCCACACGGTCGAGTGGGCCCGCGGAATGGGCATGCTGGAAGGCTCCGGCATCTGGGACCAGTCCGATCTCGACGCGCACGACTACGGGCTGCTCTGCGCGTACACGCACCCCGACTGCGACGGCCCGGCGCTCTCGCTCATCACCGACTGGTACGTGTGGGTGTTCTTCTTCGACGACCACTTCCTGGAGACCTTCAAACGCACCCAGGACCGCGACGGCGGCAAGGCCTACCTGGACCGGTTGCCCCTCTTCATGCCGCTGGACCTCTCGACGCCCGTACCGGAGCCGGAGAACCCGGTCGAGGCGGGGCTCGCCGACCTCTGGGCGCGCACGGTGCCCTCGATGTCCATGGAGTGGCGCCGGAGATTCTCGGTCTCCACGGAGCATCTGCTCAATGAGTCGCTGTGGGAGCTCTCCAACATCAATGAGGGGCGGATCGCCAACCCCGTCGAGTACATCGAGATGCGCCGCAAGGTGGGCGGCGCCCCCTGGTCGGCGGGGCTCGTCGAGTACGCGACCGCCGAAGTGCCCGCGTCCGTCGCCGGGTCGAGGCCACTGCGGGTGCTGATGGAGACGTTCTCCGACGGCGTGCATCTGCGCAACGACCTGTTCTCGTACCAGCGTGAGGTCGAGGAGGAGGGCGAGCTCAGCAACGGCATCCTCGTCCTGGAGACCTTCTTCGGCTGCACCACCCAGCAAGCCGCCGAGACCGTCAACGACATCCTCACCTCGCGCCTGCACCAGTTCGAGCACACGGCGTTCACCGAGGTGCCCGCGCTCGCCGTGGAGAAGGGCCTCGCCCCGGACCAGGTCGCGGCGGTCGCCGCCTACACCCAGGGGCTCCAGGACTGGCAGTCGGGCGGCCACGAGTGGCACCTGCGCTCCAGCCGCTACATGAACGAGGGCGCGATGGAGGGCAGCCGGCCGCTCGGCCTCACCGAGTTCGGGACCTCCGCCGTCGACATCGGCGCCCTGCTCTCCGCGGCCGGCGCGGAGCGGCTGCGCAGGTACCACCACGTCCCGTACCAGAAGGTCGGCCCGTCCCGGCTCCCCGACTTCCACATGCCCTTCGAACTCTTCCTCAGCCCCCACCTGGACGGCGCCCGCGACCGCCTCACCGGCTGGATGTACGAGATGGGCATGCTCAAGGAGGGCGTCTGGGACGAGGACAAACTGGAGGCGTACGATCTTCCGCTGTGCGCGGCCGGCATCCACCCGGACGCCACCGAGGAGGCACTCGACCTCAGCTCACAGTGGCTGGCCTGGGGCACGTACGGCGACGACTACTACCCGCTCGTCTTCGGCCACCGCCGCGACCTGGCGGCCGCCAAGCTGACCACCGAACGCCTCTCGGCCTGCATGCCCGTCAACGGCGAACCCACCCCGGTCCCGGCCAACGCCATGGAACACGGCCTCCTCGATCTGTGGGAACGCACGACGGCGAAGATGACGCCGGACGAGCGGCGCAAGCTCCGGGGCGACGTGGACAAGATGACGGAGAGCTGGGTGTGGGAGCTGTCGAACCAGCTTCAGCACCGTATCCCCGACCCGATCGACTACCTGGAGATGCGCCGCGCCACCTTCGGCTCCGACCTCACCCTGAACCTGTGCCGCCTGGGCCACGGCCCCAAGCTCCCGCAGGAGGTCTACCGCAGCGGTCCCGTCCGGTCGCTGGAGAACGCCGCCATCGACTACGGGATGCTGATCAACGACGTCTTCTCGTACCAGAAGGAGATCGAGTACGAGGGCGAGGTCCACAACGCCATCCTCGTCGTGCAGAACTTCTTCGGCTGCGACTACCCGACCGGGCTCGGCATCATCCACGACCTGATGACCCAGCGCATGCAGCAGTTCCAGCACGTCGCCGCCCATGAACTGCCCATCCTGTACGAGGACTTCAAGCTCTCACAGGAGGAGCGCGGGATCATGGACGGTTATGTGGTGCAACTCCAGAACTGGCTCTCCGGAATCCTGAAGTGGCACCAGGACTGCCATCGCTACGGCGCCGCGGACCTGGCCCGCCGCGCCCACGGCTTCGTCCCCGACCGCGCACCCGCGGTGCCCTACGGCGGGACGGAAGCCGGACCGCGGCGGGCGCCGGGACCAGCGTCCGCGTTCAGCCCGCCGTCGGCGCCGGCGGCCGTGCCGGTGCCCGTCCCCCGGGACGCGGACGCGGACACGAAGGCGAAGGCGAAGGCGAAGGCGGAAGCCGTGGCGGAGCTCGATCTGGACGTCGCAGAGCGAGCCACGCCGTCGTTCAGTCCGCCGAAGGGGGTCGGAGCCGCCGCGGAGTTCATCCTGCCGAAGGCCCCGGCGGTGCCGATTCCACAGTGACGCCCGTGGTCCCGGCGAGGCTCCGCTCGACGCCCTTAGCGGACCTCCTCGGCGAGCGCCACGTCGACAGCCGCCGTCTTGGCGAGGGCGTGGTGCTCCACCGACAACAGGACATCGCCGAGAAAACCTCGACCTCGTCGACGCCCGGGGGCCGGCAAACCCCTCGAACGCGCTCGACAGTCTCACTCGTTCGTGAATCGTCGTGCGCCGGTGCGCCGGGTAGAGCAACAGCCGGGGGCGGTCCCTAGAGCATCTGCCGGAGGCGATCCATGGAACAGACCGCGTTGCGACCCAAGCCGATGCCCGGTCAGGAGCCGGGCGGCGGCCGTCCGTCCGGCACCACCCGGCGCCCGCATGCGGCGCGGCGCCGCGGCAAGCGGCTGACGTCCCTGCTCTTCGGCCTCTTCGTCGGGACCGTCCTGGTCCTTTCGGGCGTCGGACTCGGCACCGTGGGTGCCACGGTGATCGGCATGAGCAAGCTGGCGGACCTGCAGAAGCAGGCGACCGGCGCCCCTCCGTCCGGCGACTTCAAGTCGGCGCCGAACAGCCGGAATTCAGCACAGACGCAGGAGTCCACCAACGAGACCGCCAAGGAGCCCGCCGAAGAACCGGCGAAGGCAACGCTCGCTCTCGAGGTCGTCGATGTCCCCGAGAGCGAGGGCGCACTCGTCGTAGGCGTCCACGTCCCGGGCCCCGGCTACACGGCGGGCCTGGTCCGCGGCGACGTCCTGCTCGCCTTCGGCGACACCCGGGTCTGGTCGGCCGCCGACCTCGCCCGCGCGGTCGCGTCCGCGCACCCCGGGAGCGCCGTCACCCTCACCGTGCGGCGCTCGGACGGTGAGAGGCGGCAACTGTCCACGGTCCCAGGAATCGTGACCTGAGGTCAGACCACCTTGAAGTGGCTCGTCAACCGTCCCTCGTCGTCCAGCACGTGGAACGCGAACCCGGGAGGGGCGTCCCGGTCGGCGGCCCCCTCTCCTTCCCAGGGCAGCCGCAGCGTCCACGTCACCCCGGGGCCGACGACGAGCGGTCGCCCGGCGAAGACGGTCGAGGCGGGCGTGTGCGCATGCCCGGTGACGAGCCCGACGACCTCGGGCCGACGCTCCATCAGGGCGGCCAGGGCATGTGGCCGGCGCAGCTGGTACCCGTCCGGGAGCGGATGATGCAGTGCCACCGGTGGGTGGTGGAAGGCGAGCAGCGCCGGAAGGCCGCCGTCCAGCTCGTCGAGGGTCGCCTCGATCCAGTCGTACGTCTCCTCGTCGAGGTCGCCCTCGTCGCGTCCCGGAATGCTGGAGTCGCACATCAGTACGGCGGCGTCATCGAAGAGGTGCACGCTGTTGACCGGCCCCTCGGACGCGGGTTCCCCGAGCAGGGCCTTGCGGTAGGGGGCGCGGCTGTCGTGGTTGCCCGGGCAGATGAGTACGGGGAAGGGGGCTTCCCTGTCGCGCAGCCCGAGCAGGCGCGCCGCGTCCTCGTACTCGGTCTCCGTGCCGTGATCCGCGATGTCACCGGTCACCAGCAGCGCGTCCACCCGTCCGGGCAGCTCCCACAGCCGGTCTCGCACCCGCTCGGCCCGCTCGGTTGCCCGCTGGGTCCCGTCGAGATGCAGATCGCTGATGTGTGCCAGTACGAGCATGGCCCTCGCCCTCCCCTTGATGTCCACCTGTCCGCGCGCCCGCTTTAATGGGACCATGTGAATGCAACCATTAGATCTAACGGCATGGCAATACTTAGCCGTTAGCAGGGCTCGCGGACTGACGACATGGCCGCAACCGGCTCGCGTGCGCATCGGCAAAAGGGCAGGATGCTGCCCGTAGCCCCTGGGGAAACTGCGGACAGACGGAGGCATGGATGACCGGCACGCCCGCGCCCTTCACCGCCGGTGACTACCAGGCCCGTATGCGGCGCGCGGCCGAGACCGCCGCGGACGCCGGGCTCGACGGCGTCCTGATCGCCCCCGGGCCCGATCTGGTGTGGCTGACCGGCTACCGGCCCGTGGAGACCGAGCGGCTCACTCTGTTGGTACTCAGGGCCGGACAGGACCCCGTCCTGGTCGTGCCCACCCTGGAGGCCCCGGACGCGGCAGCGGCGGCACCCATGCTGACCCTCCGGGACTGGACCGACGGCAAGGACCCGTACGAGGCGACCGCGTCGCTCCTGGCGGGCAACGGCCGCTTCGGAGTCAGCGACAACGCCTGGGCCCTGCACCTGCTCGGCCTCCAGGAGCGGCTGCCCGACACGCGCTACGCGGCCCTCACCGAGGCCCTGCCGATGCTGCGGGCGGTCAAGGACGCGGCGGAACTGGGGCGGTTGGCGGCCGCCGGGGCGGCCGCTGACGCAACGTACGAGGAAATCCGGAAAGTTCCCTTCGCCGGGCGCCGGGAGACCGACGTCGCCACCGACCTCGCCGATCTGCTGCGCCGGTTCGGGCACGCGCAGGTCGACTTCACCATCGTCGCCTCGGGCCCCAACGGCGCCAACCCGCACCACGAGGCGGGCGAGCGCGTCATCGAGCGGGGCGACATGGTCGTCCTCGACTTCGGCGGCCTCAAGCACGGCTACGGCTCCGACACCTCCCGCACGGTGCACGTCGGCGAACCGGACGACGAGGAGCGCAAGGTGCACGACATCGTGCGCGCCGCCCAGGAGGCGGGCGTCGCCGCGGTCAGGCCCGGCGCCACCTGCCAGGACGTCGACCGGGCGGCCCGGGCGGTCATCACCGAGGCCGGATACGGCGAGTACTTCATCCACCGCACCGGGCACGGCATCGGCGTCACCACCCACGAACCGCCCTACATGATCGAGGGTGAGCAGCAGCCCCTCGTACCCGGGATGTGCTTCTCCGTGGAGCCCGGCATCTATCTGCCCGGCCGCTTCGGAGTGCGCATCGAGGACATCGTGACGGTGACCGAGGAGAGCGGACGGCGCCTCAACACCACGTCCCGCGAGATGGCGATCGTCGACTGACCGACAACCGACCACCGACCACCAGAAGCACTACCCACCTCCCCGGATGACAACGGCGCGACCATGACCCAGGCACCGACACCGACCGCGGACATCGTCCGCCGACTGGTCCGTCCGCTGCTCGCCGACGCCGAGACGGTGGGAGCGGGACCCGACGTCCGGCCCGTCGCCGAGGGCGGCGAACACCGCACCTGGTGGATCGGCACCCGCCACGTGCTGCGGCTCGCCCCGGACCGTGACGCCTCCGCGCGCCGGCGCCGCGAGCTGAGGCTGCGGGACCTGATCCGCCCGCACATCGGTGTCGCGGTCCCGGCGAGCGCCGCGCACGGAGAGTGGGCGGCCGGGCTGGCCTACACCCTGGACACCCGGCTGCCGGGCCGCTCCGGCGAGGTGCAGGACGTGTCGGCGGTCGGCGAGGCCGACCTGGCGGGTCTGCTCACGGGGCTGCGCGAGGTGCCCGTACGCCAGGTCGAGACGCTGGGTGTGCCACGCGTCGCGCCGCGCTCCCTGGAAGAGCTGCGAACGGCCGCCGTGCAGGCCGCCGAGCAGCTCGCCGCCGCCGACGAGTTCGACCCCGGGCGCCTCGCCCAGCTCACCGCTCTCGCCGCCGAGCAGCTCGCCGCGCAGCCCGCGGCCGCCGTTCTCGTGCACCACGACCTCAAGGGCGAACACCTGGTGGTGAGCGCCGACGGCCGGGTGCGCGGCGTCCTCGACTGGACCGACGCGGTCGTCGGAGACCCCGCCGAGGACATCGCCGGGCTCGCGATCGCCGTCGGCGCCCCCGCCGCCGTACGCGCCGCCACCCTCGCCGGGTACGGCGCCCGCCCCTGTCTGCGCGGCCTGTGGCTGTCCCGCTGCGACAGCGTGATCCGCCTCGCCGACCGCCTCCAGGGCCGCGGCAGCAGCCCCGTGCCGCTCCTGCGGACCCAACTCGACCGGGCATGGGAGGCGATCCTCCTCGAACGCCTCACGGAACTGCCGGGCGACGACTGAAGCCCCGGCGCTCACGCCTTCGCCGACACGCTCACACCTGCGCCAGCACGGTCACGCCTGCGCCAGGCTGTTCACACCTGCGCCACCACCACGCACGACTCGCCCGGCACGTTCAGCATCCCGTCCGGGCCCAGGGCCTCGACCGGCTCCCACGTGGCCAGCACGCGCGCGTGGCGGATGCCGAGCGGGATCGCGGCGGCCTCCTTGGCGAGGTTCACCGCCACCCGGACGTCTCCGCGCCGCAGGGCCAGCCAGCGTGCCTCCTCGTCGTGGGCGACCTTGACGGCGGCGAGATCGGGGTCCGAGAGGTCGGGCAGGCGGTGGCGCAGCCCGATCAGCGCGCGGTACCAGGCCAGCACGCGCGCGTGGGGCGCCTTTTCGGGTTCCGACCAGTCGAGGCTGGAGCGGTCCCGGGTCGCCGGGTCCTGTGGATCGGGGACGTCCTCCTCGGCCCAGCCGTGCGCCGCGAACTCCCGGCGCCTGCCCCGCCGTACGGCCTCGGCGAGCTCGGGATCGGTGTGGTCGGTGAAGAACTGCCAGGGCGTGCCCGCCGCCCACTCCTCGCCCATGAACAGCATCGGCGTGAAGGGCCCGGTGAGCGTCAGCGCGGCCGCGCAGGCCAGCAGGCCGGGGGAGAGCGACGCCGAGAGCCGGTCGCCCTGTGCGCGGTTGCCGATCTGGTCGTGGGTCTGGGCGTAACCGAGCAGGCGGTGCGCCGAGACGCGCGTACGGTCGAGCGGGCGGCCGTGACCTCGCCCGCGGAAGCTGGAGTACGTGCCGTCGTGGAAGAAGCCGGACGTCAGCGTCTTCGCGAGCGCCGCGATCGGGGTTCGTGCGAAGTCCGCGTAGTAGGCCTGCGCCTCACCGGTCAGGGCGGTGTGCAGCGCGTGGTGGAAGTCGTCGTTCCACTGCGCGTGCAGCCCGAGTCCGCCCTCTTCGCGAGGGGTGACGAGGCGCGGGTCGTTCAGATCCGATTCGGCGATCAGGAAGAGCGGCCGGCCGAGGTCGTCGGCGAGGGCGTCCACGGCCGTGGACAGCTCCTCCAGGAAGTGGCACGCGCGCGTGTCCCGCAGCGCGTGCACCGCGTCGAGGCGCAGCCCGTCGAGCCGGTAGTCGCGCAGCCACGCGAGCGCGCTGCCGACGAGATATGCGCGCACCTCGTCCGAACCGGGTGCGTCCAGGTTCACGGCGGAGCCCCAGGGCGTCTGATGGGTGTCCGTGAAGTACGGCCCGAACCCGGGCAGGTGGTTGCCGGACGGCCCGAGGTGGTTGTGCACGACGTCGAGGACGACGCCCAGGCCGAGTTCGTGCGCCCGGTCGACAAAGCGCTTCAGCGCCTCGGGGCCGCCGTAGGGCTCGTGCACGGCCCACGGCGAGACCCCCTCGTACCCCCAGCCGTGCCGCCCCGGGAACGGGCACAGCGGCATCAACTCGACGTGTGTGACGCCCAGTTCCGCCAGATGCCCGAGCCGCCCGGCGGCCGCGTCCAGCGTGCCTTCGCGGGTGTACGTCCCCACGTGCAGCTCGTAGAGGACCGCACCCGGCAGCGGGCGCCCCGCCCATTCGGCCCGCCAGGCGTACCGCTCCTGGTCGACCACCGCGCTCAGCCCGTCGGGGCCCTCCGGCTGTCGTCGCGAGCGGGGATCGGGCAGCACGGGGCCGTCGTCCACCGCGAACCCGTACCGCGTCCCCTCCTGCGCGTCCGCATCGCCCGTCCACCATCCGGCGCGCTCCGGATCGCGCTCCAACGCGCGCGTGGCGCCCGCGCAGTGGAGCGTCACCCGGTCGGCCTGCGGTGCCCACACCTCGAACCGCACAGACGGTTCCCCCTTGTCCGCTCTCCGTGACGTAGCCCGTCCATGGTGCTGCACGCGAGATCGATTCGCTTTCGAATCCACCCTTTTGCCGCGCGTTTGCCACGCGATGGCCGCACGGCCGTCGCGTGATCGCCGGGCCACCTGTGTCATCGTCGCGTGGAGCCAACCCGCCCGCCGCGGCGGCCGTTTCCGGTTTTTCTGGACACCCCGCTCGTCCTGACCGACAATCACCTGCGTGACGTCGTCCTTCGAGTTCCACACGTACCCCGCGCGGCTGTCCGACGCGGAGCGCGACCGGGCGCTGAAGGCGCTCCGTGACGGCGTCGCCCTCGGGCGCCTCTCGCACGACACGTTCATCCGCCGCATGGAGCTGGCGCTCACGGCCCGCAGGTCCGACGAACTCGCCGTGCTCACCGCCGACCTGCCCGCCGAGGGCGGCCGCTGGTCGAAGGCGGTGTTCGGCACCGTCGAGGCGGTCTCCGGCTTCACCGTGCGACTGCGCAGGGCCTGGCAGGCCGAGCGGCTGCCGAAGCTGCTGCTGCCCCAGCCGGCCGGTCCGTACCCGCTGCGGATCGGCCGCGACCCCGCCAACGGGCTGCGGCTCAACCACGAGACGGTGTCACGCATACACGCCGAACTGAGCAGCCAGGGCGGCCTGTGGGTGCTGCGCGACCTCGGCTCGACCAACGGGACGACCGTCAACGGACGGCGTGTGATCGGCGCCGCCGTCGTCAAGGACGGCGACCAGATCGGCTTCGGACGGATGACCTTCCGGCTCGCCTCATCCTGATCGGCGCCCGGGTTTCGCACACCGGTTCCCTCCTGCCCCTCTTGCCTTCGGCGGTGTTGACGTACCTCCCCAGTCGTGACTGACTGTGTGTACACCATGTACATCAGGTGAAACGACGGCACCACATTCGTGGAGGTGTGCCCTGCCGCCACTCCTCCGCTACCCGACGGTGGACGAGCTGAGCGCCCGTGCCGCCGCGCTTGTCGCCGACCGGCCGCGCGACGCCCGACTGCGTCGTGTGGGCACGTCACGGGCAGGCACACCGCTGTGGCTCCTGTCCGTCGGGCACGGCAGCCGGCAGGTCCTCGTCGTCGCCGGACCGCACGCCAACGAGCCCGTGGGCGGCGCCACGGCCCTGAGGCTGGCCGAACGGACGCTCGCCGACCCCCGGCTCCGCGACGGCGCCGACACCACCTGGAACCTGTTGCTCTGCCTCGACCCCGACGGCGCCCGGCGCAACGAGGCCTGGCTGTCGGGCCCGTACACCCTCGGCCACTACTTCCGGCACTTCTTTCGGCCGGGCTTCCGCGAGCAGCCCGAGTGGCTGCCCGAGGGCGCCGACGGCGCCGCCCTGCCCGAGACACGCGCCCTCCTCGACCTCCAGGACGAGCTGCGGCCTTTCTTCCAGTGTTCCCTGCACGGCGTCGACGTCGGCGGGGCCTTCGTCGAGCTGACCCGCGAGCTCCCCGGCCTCGCCCAACGCGTCGCGCACGCCGCGGCCCGCCTCGGCATCCCGCGCGAACTGGGAGCGTACGACACCCTGTACTGGCCGACGCTCGGCCCCGCCGTCTACCGCATCCCGCCGCCGCGCCCGACCGACCTGGCCGCCGCCATCACCGAGGCCGCGGTCGAGTCCACCTGGTTCCACCCGCACCGGTACGGCACTGTGACGGCGGTCGTCGAGGCCCCCATGTGGGGCGTGACAGCCGTGGAGGACGCCAACAGGCCCGCCGACGCCGACGCGGTGCTGCGCTCCGTCAGCCACACGCTGCGCCACGACACCCGGCTCCTGGAGGGCCTCCTCGAGCGGATCCGCCCCGGCCTCGGCACCTCCTCGGACGTCGCAGGCCTTCTCGCGCCTGTCGACGACTATTTACTGGTCGGCCCCGGGCTCGCCGACTCCTGGGACCCCGACGTGGACGACGCCGGCGCCCGCCCTCTGCCGCCGCTCGACACCGCCCGCCTGACGGCCCTGCGCCTCGCTGGACGCCGGGTCGCCCTGCGCACGGCGGGGCTGCTGCACCAGCTCGTGACCGGCTCCGGGCAGGACCCGTGCGGGGTGCTGCCGGAGCTCGACCGGCTGATCGACGAGTGGTGCGCCGACTACCACGACGGCTGCGGTGCCCGCTGGATTCCGGTCGCCCGCCAGGTCGAGTACCAAGCGCGGGTGGTGATCGCCGCGTGCGAACTCGCCGGGCGGGGCGCGCCCGTGCGCTCGCATTCGGGTGAGAAGGGGTGGGGTTCGCAGGCCGCGCTGCCGATGCATCGGGAATGACACGAAACATGCAAGCGGTACGCGGCGGTCTGCTCGCGACGGTCGCCCTGCTCACCCTGGGCTTCGCCCCGGCGCACGCGCTGCCCGAGGAAGCGGCCGAGAGTAACTCGCTGCACCTCACCGTCAGCAGCGGCGACGACCACACCAGCAGCATCATCGGCACGCTCCTGCACTGCGACCCGCCCCGGGGTCACTCCCATGCGGCCGAGGCCTGCAAGGAACTCGCCGCCGCCGACGGGGACATCGCCCGAATCCCGGTCAAGCCCGACGTCGTCTGTTCCATGATCTACGCGCCGGTCACCGCCTCCGCGAGCGGGGAGTGGGGCGGCCGCCAGGTGGAGTACTCGCGCACTTTCTCGAACTCCTGCGTGATGGACGCCGAGACGGGTTCGGTGTTCGCCCTGTCGGACTCGTCGGAGCCATCGGACTGATCCAGCCCGATCTGGCCGATCTGACTGGTTGGGCTGATCTGGCTGATTGGGCTGGTCGGTCTGAGTCAGGCGGCATTGTCGCGCGCGTGTCGTGCGGCCGCGACCACGGTGCGGGACTGGTGTTCGACCTGGTGCTCCAGGGGGACCCAGCGGGCGCCGAATCGCTCGGCGAAGGCGTCGCTCCAGGTGGCGACGAGACGTTCGAGGCGCGGCGCCGCCCGGTCGTCGGCTTCCTGAAGGACGCGCAGCAGCATCGCGGCGGCCCGCAGCGGGAGCCGACGCCCGAACGCGTCGACGCTGCCGACGTGCGCCATCGTCGTGCCCGGAGGCGGCGCCTGGACCCAGTCGTCGGCCAGGCCCGGCACCAGATCCAGCGCCCACTTGGCTGCGCGCAGGAGCGGCCCGTCCGGGCCCGGCAGCCGCGGCAGGACCTCCGCGAGCACCGACTCCACCTGGAACGCGTCCCGCAGCAGCCGACGCGCCAGGCGCCGCATCGCCGCCGCCGGGGCGGGATGCGGTGCCGGGTCGTCCACCAGGTCGCTGGCCCACATCGGCACCTCCACGACGGCGGTCAGGCCGCCGTAACGGTGGGCGTGGTACCAGGTGCTGTGCCGCGCGTCGTCGGGCATGCTCGGGTACGCCGCGTCCGAGCCGGGCGCCGGCATCACATGCACCCCGGGCCCGGAGGCGGGCCAGCCCGCGGCGTCCGACGCGCCCGTCTCCACCGGGATGTGCAACTCCGCCGCGGACTTGGCGAACGGCTCCGCGAGCCCCGGGATGTCCTTGGTCAGCTGCACCCAGCTGCCGCCGAGATCGGTCCCGTGCAGCGTCACCTGGAGATAGGGCCGCAGCTCGTCGATGACCCGGATGAGGGCGCGGGTCTCGGGGGGCAGCCGGTCGGGCGGCAGGACGGAGGGCGACCACTCCGGCTGCTCGGGTCCTGCTGGACGGAAGAAACCGCGGTGGTAGTCGAGCAGGGTGCGCGGTGCCGGAGTCACATGGAGGCTCGCTCCGTCCGGGTCCGCGCAGAGCAGAAAGTGCCAGGAGGTATCGGCCCGCAACTCCTCCTCGTACAGCACACGTTCGGCCAGTGACAGCAGCGTCGAGCCGCCGGTCGGTTCGTTCGCGTGAGCACCTGCCACGATCAGGACCGCGCGTGCCGCGTGGCCCACGGACAGCAGGTGGAGGGGTCTTCCCGCGCGTGAGACACCGATTTCTCTGAGGATGCACAGGCCGGGACGATGAGCCGCCAACGCCCGGGCGGACGAGACGATTTCGGTCACACTGGGGTAGCGCAACTCCGGCAGAAGACTCACCCCCGACTTGTCCGCCCTGCGTTGCCTTCCGCAGTACTCCACGGTCTGGAGGAACTGTCAAGGAATTCGCGGGGCGGCTCCCCGGGGCGCCAGGTGGCATTTGCCGCAGGCAGGGGGGGTGCGATCGCCCGGAGGGGGCGCCACGGCCGACTGCGCGAGGTGATGCGTGGCCACGCCCGCGTGCCCGCGCCTCGCTCGATCCCACGACCGTCGACGGCGGTGACGAGGAGGTGACCCAGGCAAGGCGGAGTGGCCGGCCGGTGCGGACTGCCACCGGGACGGACTTCGGGAGCCCCGGCGTGACCAGGACGTCGTCGCCCGTCACCGAGCGCCGTCCGTCCAGGATGAGCCCCGGGAGCGTACGCGGCCGTGAGCCGGTCGCCAGGAGGACGCCTCGGCGCGCGCCGAACTCACCCACGCCCTCGACGCGCACGATGCCGACGGTGGCGCCGCCCGCGCCGGCGGACCGCGCCTGACTCCGGCTGCGCCTTCGTCGAACTCCTGCGCATGTCGTTGCCGTACGGAGAGATACCGGCGTCACCCGTGCGGGTGTAGGCGGGCTGCGGTTCGGAGCCCGAGGTGTTCGGCTGAGAACAACCGCGCGCCGGTCCACAGCGCGCAGACCCGAGTGGGAGGCCGGCGGTGCTGTGTCCTCACGGCCTTCCTGGCGAAGGCGCGCCGGTCACGGCACCGACGAAACAGCCGCGCACGACCGTACCGACGGCACCGACCGCACCGACCGCACCGACCGGACCGACCGGACCGACCGGACCGACCGGACCGACCGGACCGACCGGACCGCCGTACGTGGCCTTACCGACGCGTCCGCGCCCGTCCGCGCCCCCGCGCACGCACCGGAGCCCGGAGCCGGAGGGTCGGCCCCCGGCTTCGTGGCTGGGCCCGGAGAGCCTGTCCGCGTCCTGGGACCTTCTCCAGGAGGGCTCGTCCGCGCCCCGGAACCTCCGCCCGGAGGGCTCGTCCGCGCCCCCGAGCCTGCTCGCCCCCGGAACCGAGCACGACCCGTACCCCCTGTACCGCACGCTCCGGGAGAGCTTCCCCTTCGTGTACGACGAGCCGTTCGGCGCCTGGCTGATCAGCCGGTACGCCGACGTACGCGCCGCACTCGCGGACCCCAGGCTCGTCGCCCCGCCGCCCGGACGCACCCTGGCCCACCTGGAGGGCGTCACGCACAGCGCGCACCGGGCGCTGGTCTCACCGGCGTTCCGCGGCCGCGCCCTGGCCGCGCTGACCGCCGGGGTCGAACGGGCGGCGTACGTCCTCGCCCGCCGCCTCGCCGCCCGCCAGGAGGCCGATCTCGTCCCCGAGTTCTGCCACTGGCTGCCCGCGGCGGCGGCCGTCGCCGCGCTGGGGCTTCCGTACGAGAACACCGCGCGCGTGCACGCGTGGTGCCGCACGGGCCTGGACCACCTCGGCGGCCACCACCCCGAACTCGACGCCTTCCTGCGCCCGTACATCGCCCGCCGCCGCGCCCACCCGGGCACCGATCTGCTGTCGGCGCTGTGCACGGCACGGGCGGACGGGCGCCCGCTGACGGACGAGACCGTGGCGGGTCTGGCCGGAACGCTCCTCGGCGCGGGCGGTGACGCGACCGCACAGGCTCTCGCGTCCTTCCTCGCCAACCTGTTCGACCACCCAGGCCAGTTGGGGATGGTGCGGGCCCGTCCCGCGCTGACAGCCGGGGCCTGGGCCGAGTCGCTGCGCCGTGATCCGCCGCTGCACGTGGTCCTGCGGCGGGCCGTCGAACCGGTCGGCGGGATCCCCGCGGGCGCCACCGTGGCGTGTCTGCTGGGCGCCGCGGGCCGCGACCCGGCCCGGTTCGCCGACCCGGACCGTTACGACGCCTTCCGCGCCGACCCCGGGCAGCTCGCGTACGGCTCCGGACGGCACTTCTGCCCGGGCGCACTGCTGGCCCGCCGCACCGCGGAACACGGCCTGCACGCCCTGCTCGCCGCCCTGCCGGACCTCCGCTGGGCCCCGGGCTTCAGGCCCGTCGCCAAGGGCCTGATCAGCCGCTCGCCCCAAAGTCTGCTGGTCCGCCTGCGCTGACGCGCTCCAGCAGCACCACCGGCAACCGCCCGAACAGCTCCTCCACGCGCGCGTGCCCGGTGAACTCCCGCTCCGGAGCGAGCACATCCGCCCACCGCCCTTCGGGAAGGGGGAGAAGGGTGTCGCGCCAGCCGCCCGCGTCCGCCAGCCGCAGCGACAGCCGTGTGACGGCCGAGATCACCTCTCCGGAGCGTACGAACGCCACACAGTGCGCGGCGCCCGGTCCCTGAGCCGTCAGCGGCGCGTACGTCGCCGAGTCGCCGAAGACGGCGGGCCGCCGCCGGCGCAACCGGAGCGCCGCCGTGGTGAGCGCGACCTTCTCGGCGACCTCGGCGGCCTCCTCCAAGGCATTCGCAGGCTTCGCGGCGGCCTCCTCCGAGGGCTGCGACCACGGCGCGAACGCCGCCCTGTTGTCCGGGTCCACCAGCGCCAGATACTCCCCCTCGGTGCCCTGGTAGACGTCCGGCACCCCGGGCATCGTCAGATGGACCAGAGCGGCCCCCAGGACGTTCGCCCGGACATGCGGCGCGAGCTCGGCCCGGAAGCCGGCCACGCGCCGCCCCGGAGGCCCGCAGGGCCCCGCCGCGACGAACGCCGCCACCGCGTCCTCGTACGCGGAGTCCTGCTCGGTCCAGGCGGTGTGCAGCCCGGCCTCCCGGACGTGCTTCAACAGCGCTTTCTGGACGCGCTCCGCCGCGGCCGGACCCAGCCCGAACACCGTCTGCCACGCCGCCCACGCCACTTGGGGGTCGGGTACGCCCGTCGCCGCGTCGCGGGTCACCTCGGCCAAGACGTCGCTCCACCGCCCGGGGCACTGGGTGAGCACCGAGAGGGCCGCGCGGACGTCGGCGCTGCGTTTCGTGTCGTGGGTCGAAAGGGCCGTTCCGGTGGCGGGCCAGTCGCGCTGCGCGCGCGCGCAGTAGGCGTGGAAGTCCTCCGGGTCCACGGCCGGAGTGCCCGGGTTCCCGCCCACCTCGTTGGCCGACAGCAGGGGCACATAGCGGTAGAACGCCGTGTCCTCCACGGACTTCGCCCGCAGCGCGGACGAGGTCTGGGCGAACCGGGCCCGGAACTCCGCGTGCTCGGGCCCGTCACCGGCCCGCCCGAGCACCAGGTCCCGGACGACGTCCACGGCGTGCGCCTCGTCCGGCACCTTGAAGACCGCCCGGGCCTCGGCGGCGGCCTCCTCGGTCACGACCGCGGAGGCGTCCATGGAGGGATACGGCCGGTACACCTCGACGCGCACGAGGAGTTCCCTCAGCGCGGTGCCCAGCGCCCAGGGAGCGTGATCGTGCAGCGCCGGGTCCGGGGAGGCGGCACACAGACGGCTCGCCGCGCGCGTGAGGCGGTCGAACTCCGTGGCCAGCTCGTGCGTGATCACCTTGTACGCCGCCCGGCGCACCGTCGCCTCCCAGTGGCCGCCCCGATCGGCCTGAGGGGCCGCGAACCGCCGGTACTGGCCGAGGAGTTCCCCCGCGCCCGCCGGGTCCGTGAAAAGGCCGTCGAGCTGCCGCAGCGCGTCGTAGCCGGTGGTGCCCGCGACAGGCCAGGCGGCGGGCAGCGGCTCGTCGTCCGCGAGGATCTTCTCGACCACCGTCCAGCGTCCGCCCGTCGCCTCGTGCAGGCGGCGCAGATACGCGTCCGGGTCCGCCAGGCCGTCCGGGTGGTCGATGCGCAGCCCCTCGACCACGCCGTCGTCGAGCAGCTCCAGGATCTTCGCGTGGGTCGCCGCGAAGACCTCCGGGTCCTCCACGCGCACCCCGACGAGCTCCGAAATGCTGAAGAAACGACGGTAGTTCAGCTCGGTGCGGGCCAGCCGCCACCAGGCCGGGCGGTACCACTGCGCGTCCAGCAGCCGTGGCAGGGGCAGCTTCTCGGTGCCCTCGCGCAGCGGGAACACGTGGTCGTAGTAGCGCAGTACATCGCCGTCCACCTTCAGCCGATCGATCTCCGCGCCCAGCCGCCCCCCGAGCACCGGCAGCAGCAACTGACCTCCCTGGGCGTCCCAGTCGATGTCGAACCAGCGCGCGTACGGCGACCGGGGGCCCTCGCGCAACACCTCCCACAGCGGGCGGTTGTGGCGCGGGGCCATGGCCATGTGGTTCGGCACGATGTCCACGACCAGACTGAGACCGTGCGCCCGCGCGGTCCGCGCCAAGGAGCGCAGCCCCTGCTCGCCGCCGAGTTCGCCCCGTACGCGCGCGTGGTCCACCACGTCGTAGCCGTGCGTCGAGCCCGGGACCGCCTCCAGGACGGGGGACAGGTGCAGATGGGAGACGCCGAGCGAGGCCAGGTACGGCACGGCGGACTCGGCGGCCGCGAAGGGGAACTCCGGCTGCAGCTGAAGCCGGTACGTGGCGGTCGGCGCGGCGGGAAGCACCGAGGCCGTGCACTCCGGTTCGGGACGCTCAGGTGTCATGGCAACCTACGTACCCGCCTCGCCCTCGTTCGTGTCATCGCCGTACGCCGAAAAGACCCACCACGCGCGCGTGAACCCGGAAACGAACCCCACGCGCGCGTGCGCCCTCGGCGATCAGGTCGGCCGCTGCAGCACCGTCAGGCTCCGGTCGAGCAGTGTCAGCCGGTCCCCGGCCTGGACCTTCGCGCCCGTTCCCGGCACCACCCCGTCCGGGAGAGCGGTGTCGACCACCACCTGCCACTGCCGTCCGTGGTTGACCGGCACCACGAACTCCAGGGGCTTGGGCGAGGCGTTGAACATCAGCAGGAACGAGTCGTCGGCGATGCGCTCCCCACGCGGACCCGGTTCGGAGATCGCGTTTCCGTTGAGGAAGACGGACAGCGCCCGCGCCTGCACGGAACCCCAGTCGCGCTGCGTCATCTCGCTGCCCGCCGGGGTGAACCACGCGATGTCGGACAGCTCGTCGTGCGTGCCCTGGACGGGACGGCCGTGGAAGAAGCGGCGGCGCCGGAAGACCGGGTGGTCGCGGCGCAGCCACACCATCGCGCGCGTGAAGTCGAGCAGTGCGCCGCCGTCCTCGGGCCACGGCACCCAGGCCAGTTCGCTGTCCTGGCAGTACGCGTTGTTGTTGCCGTGCTGGGTGCGCGCGAACTCGTCGCCGTGGCTGAGCATCGGCACGCCCTGGGAGAGCATCAGCGTGGCGATGAAGTTGCGCTGCTGGCGGGCTCGCAGCGCGAGCACGGTCTCGTCGTCGGTCTCGCCCTCGACACCGCAGTTCCAGGACCGGTTGTGGCTCTCGCCGTCGCGGTTGTCCTCGCCGTTGGCGTCGTTGCGCTTGTTGTTGTACGAGACGAGGTCGTTGAGAGTGAATCCGTCGTGGCAGGTCACGAAGTTGATGGAGGCCAGCGGACGGCGGCCGTCGTCCTGGTAGAGATCCGAGGATCCGGTCAGCCGGGACGCGAACTCCGCGAGCGTGCGCGGCTCGCCGCGCCACAGGTCCCGTACGGTGTCGCGGTACTTGCCGTTCCACTCGGTCCACAGCGGCGGGAAGTTGCCCACCTGGTAGCCGCCCTCGCCGACGTCCCAGGGCTCGGCGATCAGCTTCACCTGGGAGACCACCGGATCCTGCTGCACCAGGTCGAAGAACGACGACAGCCGGTCCACCTCGTGGAACTGGCGGGCGAGGGTGGCTGCGAGGTCGAAGCGGAAGCCGTCGACGTGCATCTCGGTGACCCAGTAGCGCAGTGAGTCCATGATCAGCTGGAGTACGTGCGGGGAGCGCATGAGCAGCGAGTTGCCGGTGCCCGTGGTGTCCATGTAGTAGCGCGGGTCGTCCGCCAGGCGGTAGTACGAGGCGTTGTCGAGGCCCCTGAAGGACAGGGTCGGGCCCAGGTGGTTGCCCTCGGCCGTGTGGTTGTAGACGACGTCCAGGATGACCTCGATCCCGGCCTCGTGCAGCGCCCGGACGGCCGACTTGAACTCCAGGACCTGCTGGCCGCGGTCGCCCCAGGAGGCGAACGCGTTGTGCGGGGCGAAGAAGCCGATCGTGTTGTAGCCCCAGTAGTTACTGAGACCCATTTCGACCAGACGATGGTCGTTCACGAACTGGTGTACGGGCATCAGCTCCAGTGCGGTGACGCCCAGTTCCGTCAGGTGTTCGATGATCGCCGGGTGGGCGAGTGCCGCGTACGTGCCGCGCAGTTCCTCGGGCAGCTCCGGATGCTGCATCGTGAGGCCCTTCACATGGGCCTCGTAGATGACCGTGTGGTGGTACTCGGTGCGGGGGCGTCGGTCGTCGCCCCAGTCGAAGTACGGGTTGACCACGACGGACGTCATGGTGTGCGGCGCCGAGTCCAGGTCATTGCGCTTGTCGGGCGACCCGAAGGGGTAGCTGTACACCTCCTCGCCCCACTTCACCGAGCCACTGATCGCACGCGCGTACGGATCAAGGAGCAGTTTCGCGGAATTGACGCGCTGTCCGCGCTCGGGCGCGTACGGCCCGTGCACCCGGAAGCCGTACCGCTGTCCGGGCATGATCCCCGGCAGATAGGCGTGCCGCACGAACGCGTCGCTCTCACGCAGCTCCACTGCCGTCTCCGAGCCGTCGTCGTGCAAAAGACACAGCTCAATACGGTCGGCGGCCTCCGAGAAGACCGCGAAATTGGTACCGGCGCCGTCGTAGGTGGCACCGAGTGGATATGCCTCTCCAGGCCAGACCTGCATGGATATGACTCTTCCAGTAGTGCCACGCCTCTGGGGGCGACTCCGAACCGAGTCTCCCCGAAAGTGAGGGAACCTCCTACGACTTGCCTCCCTCTTAACCGCTGACCAGGCATACGCCGTATGCCGAACCAGTGGGGATCAAACAACTCCTGGAGACATAAGAAGGGGAGTAGGGGGAAATGTGCGCACGATAGTGCACCGCCATCTGGGCAAGGTGGTGGCGGGTGCGGCCATCGCGGTGGCCGGGACAGCCGTGATGGTCGGCGTGACCCTGCCGAGTTCGGCGGGGGCCGACGACTCGGGCGGGAGCCAGGCCGGCGGTGGGACCTCGCAGCAGACGGGGCAGCAGACGGGGCAGCAGGGCCAGGAGGCGGCGCAGCCGGGCGTCGTCGAGCAGGCTCCGGCCGAGGGCGACAAGGGCAAGGGCCGCGACCCGCTGACCGACGACGAGACGAAGCGGGTCGAACAGATCGCGCTGAACCGGCAGTTGTTCAGCTCCAGCGAGGACGTCGAGGGCGATCGCGGCCCGCAGCGCATCGGCGTGGACCTCGCCGAACCGGAGGAGAACGAACTCGGCGACCCGGACGCGCCGCGCCGCGCGGACGTCACGTTCTACGACTACCGGGACGACACGCTCGTCACGAAGACCGTCAACCTCGACACCGGGAAGGTCGAGCGGACGGACACCCAGCAGGGGGTGCAGCCCCCGATCAGCCGGGACGAGATGGTCGAGGCCGCGAAGCTGCTGATCGCCGACCCGCTCGGCGCGGGCCTGCGGGCCGACTACAAGGACGCCACCAGCAAGGAACTCACCTCGCCCGACCAGTTGACGCTGAACAGCATGGTCTACCGGGTGACCTCGGGCGGCCTGCCCGACACCCTCGCGAAGTGCGGCGAGCACCGCTGCCTGCGACTGTTCCCGAAGGTCAAGAACGGGCCCTGGATCGACAGCCGCGAACTGGTGATCGACCTGAGCACCCGCAAGGTCGGCACGCTCGGCTGAGCCGCGGTCGGCGTACGTGAGGCGGCTGAGCCGCGTCCGGCGTACTCCAAGGCGGCCGCGCCGCCTCCGTCCGCTTTCCCCAAAGCACTTTCTTCTACTTCATGCTTTCGCAAGGAGTCTCTTCGTCATGCGCGTGAACAGCATCAGCCGTGCCCGCAGCCGGACGGCGGTGGGCCTCTCGGTGGCCGCACTGGCCGTCGGCGCCACGACGGCCGCGGGTCCGGCCGCCGCCCAGCCGAAGTCCGCCCCCGCGGCGGCCGCCAACTGCAGCGCGGCGTACCAGATCGAGCAGAAACTCTCCACCGGCACCACCTGGCGCATGTGCTGGCACTACGAGAGCGAGGCCGGGCTCGTCCTGGAGAACATCTCGTACCAGCCCAAGGGCGAGGCCAGCCCGATCAGGGTCCTCACCAGCGCGAAGCTCGGCCAGATCCACGTCCCCTACGACGACGGCAAGGCCGAGTACGACGACCTCACGGGTGCGGGCTTCGGCCAGGGCCTGATGAAGATGGCGCCCGGCGAATGCCCCGGCGGCACCATCAAGAACGTGAAGATCCCCAACGCCTGGAACCCGCAGCGCGCGAACGTCGACGGCCTGTGCACCACGACCCGCTCACGCGGCCACGCCTACCGCATGCAAGCCGACACCGGCACCAAGGTCTACCAGGCCCAGGGCAAGGACCTGCTGGTCTACACCGTCAACCAGGTCGGTTGGTACGAGTACATCAGCGAGTGGCGCTTCCAGGACGACGGCACCATCAGCATGAACATCGGCGCCACCGGCAGCCTCGCGCCCGACGACTACGACGCGGGCGACGGCCGCGGCTGGCCCATCGGCAAGGGCGCGAAGGCCTACGCCACCAGCCACAGCCACAACGTCTTCTGGCGGCTCGACTTCGGCCTCGACGGTTCCTCCAAGAACAGGATCGAGCAGTACGACTCCGTGGTCAGCCCGCCCCGCAACGGCAATGAGGGCCCGACCAACAAGACCACCCGCACCAAGGTCACCAAGGAACTCGCGGGCGACGCCAAGAACATGCGCTGGTGGCGGGTCGTCAGCAACATCGGTAAGAACAAGGACGACCACGAACGTTCGTACGAGATCGTCCCGGGCGCCACCACCAAGTACCCCGGCCGCAGCTTCACCAAGCACGACATCTACTTCACCCAGTACAAGAGGTGCGAGCAGTTCGCCAGCAACAACCTGCCCAACTGCGGTGCCGGAGTCGGCAAGTCCGTGGACAAGTGGGTCAACGGACAGACGCTCAACCACCCCATCACCTGGGTCAATGTGGGCTTCCACCACGTCGCGCGCGACGAGGACCAGCAGCCCATGCCGGTCCACTGGCAGGGCTTTTCCCTCGCCCCGCGCGACGTCACCGCTATGAATCCGCTCACTCCGCCGGCCCTCGCCGATCAGAACGGGCATACGGAAAACGGTAGTTGAGAAACGACCTGTCCATCGGGCTGCACCGCCCGCCGCTCCCGGAGTACCCTTCCTTGATCGTTGACTAAGGCCGACCGGCAATTGGAGGGTGGGGGAAGGAGCGGGGTCTGGTGCGTGCGGCTGCAAGGCGGAGGAGGGAGTGATGGCGGAGCCATCGCGACTGACGACAACGCGGCAGATGTGCGTGCCAGACCCTGTGACGCCGCCCTCCCATTGCCGGTCGGTCTAAGGGAGAGAGCTCGGGGGAGCGGAAGGCGGTGCGCGGGTGGGCTCGGGAGGGCTGGAGTTGCCTCCTGGTGACGAGGGTCACGAGGGGAACTCCACAGATGTCCCACCCGGCGCGGTGTCCCTGGCACGGCCGATGGAGATGGGATCGATCGGACCGGAGCTGGACTGGGGCGCCGACGCCTGGCGCGAGGTGCGTACGCGCGCCCAGCGAGCCGGGCGTGCCTACATCTGGCTGAACCTGGTCGAACAGCGGCTGCGCGCGGTCGTGGCCGCTGTCCTCCGCCCCATCTACGAACCCGTCCACGGCGACGAATGGGTCGTCGCCGCCGCCGGACCCGCGGGGCAGGAGTGGGTGCAGCGCGCGGTCGCGGTACGCGAAGTCAGCCGCCGCAAGGGGTACTTGCTCGACCCCGCCGACGACAACGTGCTGAGCTTCCTCACGCTGCCGCAGCTTCGGGAGCTGATGGTGCAGCACTGGCCGTGCTTCGAGCCCTACTTCGACGAGCGCCGGGACGTCGAACTGGCCCTGGACGAACTGGAAGTCACCCGGAACGTGGTGTCCCGCAACCGGGCCCTGTCCGAGGCGGTCCTGAGCCAGGCCGAGCGGGCCGCGGCGAAGCTGCTGGAAATACTCGGCGCCGGCAGCGACACGCCGTCCGCGCGCCGACTGCCCGTGGACGCCGTCGAGGACCTGGTCGGCGACCGGTACGCCGACGTGGTCGGTGTGCACTCGGACCGGGTGCGGCTGCTGCGCCAGTTCCCCGCCGAGGACCTCTTCGGCGGCGCCCGCCGCCTCGACGCCATCGGCATCGGCCTGAATCTGCTCGTGCAGAACTTCTCCGGGCGGCGACTGGTGCGGCTCGCCGAGTCCGGCTGCCGGGTGCGGCTGCTGTTCCTGAACCCCGCGTCCAGCGCGGTGAAGCGGCGTGAGCGTGAACTCGGGATCAAAAAGGGCGAGTTGAGCCGCTCCGTCGAGATGAACATCCTGCACATGCGACGGGTGCGCGCTCGACTGCGTGACCCGGGCGCGTTCGAGATCCAGGTCTACGACGAGACGCCGCGTTTCACGGCGTATCTCGTCGACGGGGACGGCTCGGACGGCATCGCGGTCGTGCAGTCGTATCTGCGCCGCACGCGAGGGATGGAGGCGCCGGTGCTGGTGCTGCGCGGCGGCGGCCGCGTGGTCAAACCGGATGAAGTGGGTGAAGAGGGGCTCTTCCCGACATATCGCGAGGAGTTTGAGGTGGCCTGGGCGGATTCGCGCCCGGTGTCCTGAAACGCTCCGACGGCGGGAAGCGGAGCGCGGTCCTCGCATTGTCAGTGGCTCATGGGATCGTGGAAACCACTGGGGGAAAGCACCACGAAGAAGGGGGGCCACCCATGGGTTGGCACCGGGAGCTGCTGATCGGCTTCGACCTGGAGACGACCGGGACGGATCCGCGCGAGGCGCGCATCGTCACGGGCGCCGTGATCGAGGTCAAGGCCGGAGAGCCGATGGGTCACCGCGAGTGGCTGGCGGATCCGGGCGTGGAGATTCCGGCGGACGCGGTCGCGGTCCACGGCATCACCAATGAGCGGGCCGCGGCCGAGGGCAGACCGGCCGACCAGGTCGCCGACGTGATCGCGCGCGCCCTCGTCTCGGCCTGGCAGTCGGGCGTACCGGTCGTCGCGTACAACGCGACCTTCGACCTGACCCTGCTCTCCGCCGAACTGCGGCGGTACGGACTGCCGTCGCTGCGGGAGCGGCTGGGCGGAATCGACCCCGCCCCGGTCATCGACCCGTACACCATCGACCGCTCCGTCGACCGCTACCGCCGGGGCAAGCGCAATCTCGAAGCGGTCTGCACGGAGTACGGGGTGGCGCTGGACTCCGCCCACGACGCCTCGGCCGACGCCCTCGCCGCGGCCCGGCTCGCCTGCGCGATAGCCGACCGCCATCCGAAGGTCGCCGCCCTCGGCCCGGCGGAGCTGCACCGCCGCCAGATCGAGTGGTACGCCGAGTGGGCGGCCGACTTCCAGAGCTTCCTGCGCCGCAAGGGGAACGCGGACGCGGTGATCGACGGGACATGGCCGCTGCGGGACCTGGCGGACGAACGGGTCTGATCGGCCCCGACCGTCGCCGGCCGAGTCGTCGCCAGCCGTCAGAGGGTGTCAGGAGGCGCCAGAAGCCTCAGAACGGGTACCAGCGCACCGTCTCGTCCCCGTCCCGCAGCGACGCCACCCGCCGCTCGAACTCGGCCAGGGCCTTGGGGTTGGTCGGTGCGTGCTGGGCGACCCAGGCACAGCTGGCGGTCTCGCGCGCACCCCGGAGCACCGAACAGCCCTCCCACTCGCGCACATCCCAGCCGTAGGTGTGGGTGAACGAGTCGTACGCCTCGGCGGGAAGGCCGTACCGGTCGCGGGAGAGGGCCATGACCACCAGGTCGTGCTCGCGCAGGTCGGCGGAGAAGGTCTCCAGGTCGACCAGGACCGGGCCGGCGGGGCCGACATGGACATTGCGGGGCAGCGCGTCGCCGTGGATCGGGCCCGGCGGCAGCTGCGGGGTGAGCGCCGCCGCGGCGGCCGCGAAGCCGTCGCGGCGCGTCCGCAGATACGCCGCGTCCGCCGGGTCGATCGCGTCGCCCGCCAGGCGCAGCCAGCGCTCCACACCGCCCAGCAGTTCGCGGGGCGGCAACGGGAAGGGAGGGGAGGGCAGTGCGTGCACCACCCGGAGCAGTTCGGCCAAATCGCGCGGCTCGGCGGGGCGCAGGGGATCGGGCAGCCGGTGCCACACCGTCACAGGGTGCCCGTCCACCAGCAGCGCCTTTGACTCGGCCGCTCGCACCGCGGGGACGCCCGCATCGGCGAGCCAGGCCGCGATGTCCAGTTCCCGCCGGGCGCGATCGAGGAGTTCGGCGTCGCGGCCCACCTTGACCACCAGGTCACCGGCGGCGAACACCGCGTTCTCGCCCAGGGCGAGGAGCGTCGCGTCCCGCGCCGGGCCCGGCAGCACATCCGCCGCGGCCAGTACGTCCCGCGCCCGTGCCTCGTCCATCCTTCGCCTCCGTGTTCTTGTGCGGTCCTCGCGCAGCCCTCGTGTACGCCGTCGCGTTCACGCCATCCGTCGGTCAGTGTCGCATTCGCACAGGTCGCAACCCTGTGCGCGATGCCTTGACGCCGTACGCCACCTTCACGACCATGACGGAGGCCGCCGGACGACCATGCCCAGACCCGTACGAGCCTGTACGAGACCGCCCGAAGGAGCCGATTGCATGGCATTGGCCACCGCGACGAGGCGCCCTGCGCAGCGCGCCGCAGGTGGCGGGGACCGGCGTCCCGTCGACCGGGGTGGCTGGTTCCTGGTGCTGCCCGCACTGATCCCGATTCTGGTGCTCAGCGTAGGACCGCTGCTGTACGGGGTTGGAACTGCTGCCGGTGTACTGAGCAGGAGCGTGAGTGAGCGCCGGGGCTGGATGCGGTTGTTCCGCTGTGCGCCGGGGCTTCTCTGTCCTGGGGTGTGTTCCGTCCTTCGTTCTTCGGGAGGGGAACTGGGGTTCTTGGGTCGAATGGGTGACCTTTGCAGGGGTTGCTCGTTGACTGTCGTGTTGGGGATCTTCGGCAGGTGGGGAGGGGGAACGGGTGGGTGGGCTGCGGGAGTTGGCGGCATCGTTCGTGGTGCCTGGTCCCGCCGGGGTGGCGGTCCGGGACCGGTTGCGGGTGTCGGTGGCGGATGCGGCGGTGCTGGCCGAGGTCGGGATGTTTCTGGGTTCGCTGGCTGCTGGTGATCTCGCGGAGCGGTCTCGTCAGGGTCTGGCGCATGATGCGGCGGGGTGGGCGGTGCGCAAGCGGGGGCTGACGGGGCGGTCGTCGGCGCGTTGGGCGGGCAGTATCACCAAGGCCACGCATGACCAGTGGGCGCTGGCCCGGCGCGGGCAGGTGGCGCATC